>DATMWO010000084.1:0-19626 GCA_035562475.1 Methanoregula sp. | reverse complement strand
GTTCGAGTACACCTGCTGCGAGCATGTCCACAATCGTACCATCATAAACGTTCAGACCCGCGTTCTTCTTCCCTTTTGAATGTGCGTTCTTGAGTTCGACCAGTTTGTCAATGGGATTGTATCCTGAGTTCTCTGCAAGGGCTCTGGGAATGGATTCAAACGCTGCTGCATATGCTTCTATGGCAAGCTGAACACGCCCACCAACTGTTGACGCGTAATCCCGGATGTTCATGAGGAGTTCGGTTTCGACTGCACCGCCACCAACTACATAGGTGCCATCTTCCATGGCGTCCATGACCACGCGGGTTCCGTCAACCACAGCACGTTCGAGTTCGTCAAGGAGATAATCGGTTGAGCCGCGGAGCAGGATGGTGATTGACTTGGGGTTCTTGCACCCGGATATTCGGGTAATGTTGGCATCGGTATCCTCTTCTACAAGGTCTGCGGCCCCGAGATCCTTTGCCGTGAGTGCATCGGGTTTATTGACAATTGTGGCGTGAAGTGATCGCGCGGCATATTTCATATCACTTTCCGGCACATCTTCAATGGCTAAAATACCGTTCTTGGCTAGGTAGAACTGGACCGGATCTGCGATGCCTTTCTGGCATAAAAGAACATTTGCGCCGCTTCCGATAATCGCATCGGCAAGCTTTTTGAGTGCATCGCGTTCCTGCTCGGAGAAAGCATTGATCTGCTCAGCACTCGTGATCTTGATCTTGGCTTTAACCTGGGTTTTTGTGATCTCGAGCGGGGTTGCAACCAAAGCGACTTTGGCTTTTGTAACCTTTTTAGGCATCCCCTCGCTGATGCGCTTCTTGTCAATCACAATACCGCGAATCAGCTCGGCATCGTCCATAGCCTTTCCTTTCTGTTTCTTGATCATCACGTCCTCTTCATCGACTGTGATCTTCCCATTGGTTTTTTCAGCAACTGCCATCACGGCATCAACAATAATGCCATCAAGCTTGGTTTTTACCGACTCGATCGACTTGCCGGTAATGGCAGTGTCCACAATTTTAAAAAGGGTTTTGCGGTCTGCAGGGTCAACTTTGAGAGAGAGACCGTTCACGATCTCGAGTGCTTTTTCCATGCCCATCCGGTATCCCTGTGCGATTACAGTTGGATGAATACCCTGTTCGAGCATTCCCTCGGCCTGCTCCATGAGCGCGCCAACAATGACAACAGCAGTGGTTGTTCCGTCCCCGACCTCTTCATCCTGAGTCCGTGCGACTTCAATCACCATTTTTGCGCCGGGATGCTGCACAGCAATTTCGCCAAGAATGGTTGCACCATCATTGGTGATCACAATGTCCCCGGTTGAATCTACAAGCATCTTGTCCATTCCCCGTGGACCAAGTGTTGATTTGACAGCACCGGCAATTGCTTTTGCTGCTGCGATATTCGAGCGCTGGGCTTCTTTCCCGGTATTACGCTCTACATTTTCTTTTAAGATGATAATTTGTTGTCCAGATTGCATAATGGATCCTCCGATGATGTAAAAGGTGGAATTGAACTTCTATATATAATCTGTGTTTGGCTCTATAAAAAAAAAGAAACGATCAGTCTATGCGGGATATTTTAAAGAGCGAATAGACAGGTACACCATCAATATCCTTGATACCGCGCTTATCGAATATGACCCAGATGGCAACAGGGATCGCATTGTGTTTCTTCAAATACTTCACCACTTCCCGCATGGTGTTACCCGAGGTTATGGTATCGTCAATGATAATACAACGCTCACCACCTATAGCGGCAAAATTCCCGCTGATTGATCCCATAGGTCGCTCGCTCTGGTTCTGTTTTGCCGGGTGATAGATGGCAAGTTTTGCTGCCTCCTGAACAGCAATAATTGTTGCAAGCGGGATCCCTGACAGGGCAATACCCACAATCACCTCCGCAGCCGGTGATGAAACGCTCTCATCAGACTGGCTTCCATAGTACCTCTGAAGGAGCATCAGCGCAGTTTCTTCAAGCAGAGGCGCCTGGCTGCTGACCGCTGTCCAGTCTATATGGACATCTTTTGGAGCAGCCGTCCCTTTCCCCTGCGTAAGCAGCCACGTCACAGTTTCCATGGAAAGGGAGAGTTCATCTGCAATCTGACCTGGACTATGTCCCTCCGCGAGAAGGAGTTTTGCCCTGCCAATCAGATCGTCAAGAGAAGACATGGGAAAAGATTCTCCGGTATCTATTTAAGTTTTCTTTTAATTATCGAGCCACAGATGAGACATTCGCCATCATGATCGAAATATCTGCCACACCCACTGCACCGGTATTTCCAATGAATGCGTTTTGCCTTTCGCTGGTTGATTGGAATGATTTGCACCCCGAGAACACCGGCAACATTCTGGATAGCAAAATCATCGGTGTGGAGAACTGCACTAAGATCGAGGGCAAGCGCAAGAAGGTCACAATCCGTTTCAGAAATTACACACGTGTCTCTGGTTTTTTTTGCTGCAGTTGCCACTATCTCTCTGCTTTCGGCACTCGGAGAAATGACCTGTAAACCTTCTGCGGATAATTTCTCAAAATTCCCTTTTGAGCGAATATCAATCAGCTCATCACAAACAGAAGGAGTTGTGTAGAGGTCTCCGGTAATTGGGATATCTGAGAAAAAAATGCTTGAATCAAGAATGGCTTTCATGGGCAATCCTGTGAGAAGCTATATTACATCATTCATTATTATGGACCTCTGGAATCAGCTTTTTTTATGGTTTGAGCAATCCGGTTTGCAGCTGAAATTTTACTGCACCCACGTTCAATGGTATCACTGCAGACAACATCGCGGATTCCTGCGGCCATAAGGTGGACATATGCACCTCCGGTAAGTACTCCATGAACACAAGCCGCGAAAACTTCTTTAGCACCCTGTTGGTAGAGCATACTCGAAGCGGTTGCAATTGTCCCGCCGGTTGAGATGATATCATCGACTATAACGACCGATCTCGATGCAGCACATACCTGCTTGGGGGCCATCTTGACCTCAACACCGCTGAGTCTGGTCTTTTCGAGATGATCAACATCCCACCCTCCTGCAGATGCAACGTGTTCTGCGAAGGTGAGGGCACCCTCATCAGGAGCAAGGATCAGGGGGTTGCTGAGATTCAGGGATTTTATATAGGAACCAATGTCCTGGGCAAGGGAGATATTTCTTGCCGGCACTCCAAAATATTTCAGAACTTCTTGTTCATGGATATTGACGGTAATAATTTCCAAAATCCCTCTGCTGAGCACCTGTGCAATGGCTCGTGCACTGACTGGTTCTCCCGGCAAAAACCGCTTGTCCTGTCGGGCATATCCCATATAGGGTAAAACAAGGTAATTATCAGAGCTGTCGCAGGCATCCATCAACAGGATTAACTGTACGAGTGAGTCATTATCCACCACGCTTCCGACAATAATAGTCTCATCATCCAGTTCACCGGTAATCAGGTACTGCTCCCCATCAGGAAAACGGGAATATTTTACTTCAACAACTGAGGTCTTCAGTGCCCTGGCAAGGCCTATAGCGAGTATTTGGGATTTTTCAGTACAGATTACTTTCATTGTATCTATCCTAACCCCTTGGTGGCGGAGTTTCTTTGTTTTTGGATATATTATACAATAAGTGCTCTTGTATTTTTATGCGCATTGGTTTTTCACATTTTTTTGGTTTATGTGATTTTGAAAGACACCGTCCGATGTAATCAGCTGAAAGTACTTAAACTATCATGCAACAATTGATATGAAAACTCTTAGTGATAAAGAGGTATATTCCACAATGGAAATTTCTGAACAATCTTCACCGCAGAACGTGGCAGTACAACCCCCGGTTATTACACCTGAGCCTGCGCACACTGAAAGTGAAATAGCAACGTCCTCCCAGATCAATGTACCAGAGAAGCTGATTGACCAGGTAATCGGTCAGGAACATGCTGTTGAGGTCATTAAAAAGGCAGCAATCCAGCGACGGCATGTTATGATGATCGGAAGCCCGGGAACGGGAAAGTCAATGCTTGGCAAGGCAATGGCCGAAATATTACCTAAAGAAGACCTTCAGGATATTCTTGCGTACCCTAATTCCGATGATGCCAACAACCCGGTGATAAGGACGGTTGCCGGGGGTCGGGGCAAGCAGATTGTTGCCGCTCATAAAGCAGAAGCAAAGAAAAAAATCCAGTTCCGCAACACCCTGCTTATGCTCCTCCTTATTGGTATTATTGGTTATTCCTTTATCACCTACCAGTGGCTGATGGGAATCATTGCCGCCGCATTTGTTTTCATGGCATTGCGGTACACCACTCCCCGGGAGGAGGCGATGGTGCCAAAACTCCTCGTTACCAATGATACCAAAAATATTGCACCCTTTGTCGACGGGACCGGATCTCACGCCGGTGCCCTTCTTGGTGACGTACGGCACGATCCATTCCAGAGTGGAGGACTTGAAACCCCGGCGCACGACCGGGTAGAAGTGGGGGCTATCCACAGGGCACATGGCGGCGTGCTCTTCATTGATGAAATCAACACGCTGGACCCGCACTCCCAGCAGAACCTGCTCACAGCGCTCCAGGAAGGAGAGTTCCCTATCACCGGGCAGAGTGAACGCTCGAGTGGTGCAATGGTCCGCACTGAACCAGTGCCCTGCAAATTTGTGATGGTTGCTGCAGGAAATCTTGATGCTATCAAGGGTATGCACCCGGCACTACGCTCTCGTATTCGCGGATATGGGTATGAAGTGTATATGGCCGAGAGTATGGAGGATAATGAGGACAATCGCCGCAAATATATTCGCTTTATTGCCCAGGAAGTGAAAAATGACGGAAAAATCCCTCATTTTGATCAAAGTGCGATTGATGAAATCCTCCGTGAAGCAAAACGACGCTCAAACCGGAAGGGGCACCTGACGTTAAAACTGCGGGACATGGGGGGACTGATCCGTGTTGCGGGTGATATCGCACGGCAGGAAAATGCTATCCTGACGACATCCGTTCATGTAATAACGGCAAAGAGCACGGCACGATCGATTGAGGATCAGGTTTCCGATGAAATTACCCAGCATCTCAGGGAATATGAGATGACTATTGTTGAAGGTACCCGCATTGGACGGGTGAACGGGCTTGCAGTGACAGGAAATGACGCCGGATCAGTCCTTCCCATAATGGCGGAGGTAACCCCGGCACAAGGAGAGAGTGGTCAGATCATTGCCACAGGTGTTTCCGGAAAGCGACAGGAGCCCTGGCTGAAAGATGAAGAATCAATTGCACAGCAATCCATCAAAAATGTCAGTGCATTAATCAAAAAGTTCACAGGAAAAGATATCAAAAACATGGATGTCCACATCCAGTTTATTGGTACCTATGGTGCAGAAGGAGATTCTGCCTCGATCAGTATTGCAACTGCGGTAATCAGCGCAATTGAGGGAATTCCGATACGGCAGGATATTGCTATGACCGGCTCCCTGTCTGTCCGGGGAGACGTACTTCCGGTGGGTGGAGTGACGTATAAAATTGAAGCCGCCGCTAAAGCGGGTATCAAAACAGTGCTTATTCCACGGATGAATATTGGGGATGTGCTGATTGAAGAACGATATAAATCAGTTGTCACGATCCTTCCTATGGACACCATTGACGATGTCCTCAAGTTTGCGCTGGTCCCGGAAAACGCGAGCGGATTCCTCACCAAACTCAAAAAGATGGCAATGAGGTCAACAGCAATAATTCCGGAACTCCCTGCAATTAACCAGACAATGGCCTGAACGCGATGCCCGGCATACAATATTATGATTTGCGGCATGTAACAGGGCAGGTAACCCACATTGATATCGATAATGGTGTCGTGGAATCAGCAGGATCATCTTTTTTCAATAAAGCAGTGATCAGGGTGCTTAGCGGAACGGGCTGGGGAGTTCTCCAGATTGATAATTATACTCCCTGTACCGGAAAAAAATTTGACGCGATTCTCGAGTCCGCGTTCAGACTTGCCCGGATAACCCAGGAAAATGTTATCCTTGGTGATGCCCCCCACGGCATGCTCGCAGTACCGCCCATGAAAGAAGATCCCCGTAATGTAAGCATCGAGGAAAAATCATCGCTCCTTTCCGGAATAGAAACCGCTGCAAAACACCCCCTGGTTGTGAACAGGAGGGCAAATTTCATAGAAAAGATAGAGCATGTCCGGTTTACTGATAGTTCTGAAAATGAATATTCTTATGAAATGTGCCGTTCCGGGTTTAATGTTCTGGCAGTTGCTTCACGGAACGGGAATGTCCAGATGGGATACGAGCGTGAGCATTCGATTCATGGATTCAACCTCCGGCATCAGCAGTCCCAGGGAAAAAAGGCTGCTGAAATTGCAGTAGCTCTTCTTGATGCAGGGGTAGCAAAATCCGGGAAAATGCGAGCGGTACTTGATCCGGAATTAGCGGGTGTTTTTGCCCACGAAGCAGTTGGTCATGCAAGTGAAGGTGACCTGATCAAGGAAGGTAACTCAGTTCTGAAAGGAAAAACCGGACAGAAGATCGGGAATGAAAACCTGACCATTATTGATGACCCCGGCATTCACGAATTCGGTTTTGATCCGGTTGATGCCGAAGGTATAGCAGTGTGCAGGACAGAAATAATAAAAAAAGGCGTCATCCACGCATTTCTCCACAACCGTGAAACGCTCTCTTCTGTGGGGAATGGTGTGCCCGGTCATGCCCGTGCAATGCCGGGCGAACCCCCTCTGGTCAGGATGAGCAATACTTTCATTGAAGCCGGAGACGCGACTGACCATGAGATCTTTGATGAATGCCGGGATGGAATTTTTCTTAAAGGGTCCCGTGGAGGTCAGGTTGATCCCGGGCGGGGGATATTCCAGTTTAATGCGGAGTACGGTTACCTGATTGAAAAAGGGGAATGTACGACAATGGTGAGGGATGTCTCTTTATCAGGCGAAATTCTTGTAACACTCCACGGGATCACCCTTTGCGGTAATACTCGTACCATGAGTCCGGGATATTGCGGGAAGGGAGGTCAGAGTGTTCCGGTGAGCGACGGAGCACCCCATATACTCTTAAGTGATGCGGTGGTGGGTGGCAGTGGCGTGGATTGATCAACTGATACACGAAGCGGAAAAAACCGTCGATGAAGTCGAAATCTTTTACGTTACGGGAACCTCAGTCTCTGCTAACCTGAAACAAAAGAAGGTGGACCTTGCCACAACAACAGAAGATTGTGGTCTTGGCATCCGGACCATTCATAAAGGAAGAATAGGATCCTCAAGTACAAACGATGTCAGCCAATGGAGGGAGTGCCTGAACGCTGCAATTGCCAGTGGAAAACTTGCGACCCCGCAGGAGTGGAAGGGACTACCGGAACCGGCCCCGCTTTCGAAGGTCCCGCTTTCGTTTGATGACTCGGTCCTGGTAAAACCTGCAGTTGTTATCGATCTGATTGAGAAGATGCTTGAGGGAGCAGCAGAACACCCTGCAGAAGTAGCCTCCGGTTCAGCGTCAGTTTCTTCTTCTCAGGTGACGCTTGCAAACAGCAGGGGTGTCCGGTATATCGACAAACATACCGGCGTCTCTGTCTCATTGGAAGCGATTCGCGGACAATCTACCGGCTACGAGTTTGATCATTCCAGCTTCTTTGACAAGGTCGATCCGATCTCTGTAGGAGAGCGGGCGACATTCTTTGCTGCGGAATCGGATAATGGGAAGGAGATTCCTACAGGAGAGTATGATATCCTCCTCTCACCTCTTGCCTATGGGGAGCTTCTGGGGAATGTATTTGAACCTGCGCTGAGTGGACGAAATGTGCATGCAGGGCGATCCAGGCTTGCACAATCTCTTGGTAAAATCGTCGCAGATCCGATGATCACCATGTATGATGATCCGCTTCTGGAAAGGGCAAACGGGAGTGTGCGGTGGGATGCCGAGGGCACACCGACACGACGGGTTGATTTTATCAGAGAGGGAATTCTGGAAACCTTCGCTTATGATCTTAAAACTGCATACCGGTTTGGTAAAAAGAGTACCGCGAGTGCAAAACGGGGTGGATTTGGTGGTTTACCATCGATAGGCCATCATAATTTTGTGGTCGACGGAAAACGAAATGAGGTTGCTGATGATCGCGTTGTTTATGTGCACAATGTGGTCGGTGCCCATACGGCAAACCCGATGAGCGGTGAATTTTCCGTTGAACTTTCCAATGCATTCTGGATGGAGGGAGGAGAGTTTGACACCCCTGTCCGGAGTGCAATGTTGTCAGGAAATGTGTTCGATCTGCATCATAGTATCTCCGGACTAAGCAAGGAATCCCGGGCGATCGGTTCGATGATGCTTCCATCGGTAAAAATAAACAGGCAGCATATCATTGGTAAATAGATAAAAGAGAAAAAATCATGAGTGACATGCTTATTACGATCCTTCTCGTCGTAGCCACTATCGCAATCGTTTACTATCTTGTAAAAAATCTGATGGTCCTTGTCATAAACGCCATTTTAGGACTGACCGTACTGGTTCTCCTCAATTATTTCCATGTCATGCAATGGATCGGCAAACCCGATCTTGGCTACAGCCTTGCAACAATCATTATATGCGCAGTGGGCGGACTTCCCGGTGTCTGTATCCTTGTTTTCCTTGATATTCTTGGGATAACGATCTAAAAACAGCTACCATTTTTTAGCATCTGAAGTATGATTCCTTTCCGGTTTAATTGGCTTTCCTCAATTAGGGTAGTGGGATGTTTTCATCGTGTCAGTTTTGTGGAGCGGGGAAGAAGAGTTGCATGTGAAAAAGCAAAGTGTTCATGAGATAGAATTAAATAATGTCGCACAGATTTCGTAGTGAGGTGACCGGAAAATGTGTACTGTTGGTGGACCTGTAGATATTGATCTCCCCCCGGATCGGGTACAAGGGAAGGATTACCGCTGCAATGAATGTGGTGAGCGGTTCAAAGGTATCGGTAAAAAACCCATGTGTCCCAGCTGCCAGTCAGAAGATGTGGCTAAGGCATGATTTTCTCCCTCGATGATGAGCTGCTGCTTATCAGGGGGAAGAAATCCTTTTTACTCATTGCATTAATAAAGAACAGATTTGGTCTCTGCATTGAAACCTCCCACGATGAATATTGCCAGGGTGTAAATGCCGGGGACCTCATTGTGGTTTCCGCTCCGGAAGACGGGGCTGTTGAACCAGCTGTCATGCTTATTGATCTTGTGAGGACCTACCATGTGCCGTTATTGGTATTACCCAAAGATCATCCTGGATCACGACGCATTTCCTATGTGGTGTCGGTAGGGCCTGAAATTTTTACCAGCTGTTCGATTCAGAGGGGGACACACCCTGAACAGCACCTGATCTGTTCAAGTGATGAGCTTGCAGGGATTACTCTTAAAAGAAGCAAACAGGGTGTCAATATATCGCCTCTGCCAGAGGGCATAATGCCCAGGAATATAAAATACGAGATAAAAACGGATTTATTCTGAGGCGCCCATTTTAAAAAAAAATTCATCGGTAAGGGACAATCGTTTGAGCGTAAATAACAATACATATATTGTTTTTTTCACCAATTATTGTATTGCCGTGAGAGGAGGGTTGGATGAAGACTGAGGTCCTACGAGACATTAAAAAAACTGAAGAGGATTACCAAAAAACAATCAGTGCAGCCCATGAAGAGAAAAAACACAGGCATTCTCAGGTTGAGCTGGAGTCTGATAATCTGATTATAAAAGCGCAGAGCAATGCTGAACAATACAAGAAGCTGAAACTGGAAGAAGCACGGCACCAGGCGGCACTCAAGCACGCCGAAATCATAAAAAGTGGCAATCAGCGGGCAGCAGCAATCCGTGAAAAAGGTTCAAAGAACCTCCCAAAAGCAGTGCAGCTGCTGATTTTACGGTTTAAGGAGCAGCTGCATGTTAAAGCCTGAGCAGATGAGCAGGCTGCTCATTGTCGCTTCAAAAGATCAGATGGCTCCGGTTATTTCGGAATTGTATCGTCATCACCTGTTTCATATTGAAGACTTTGTTGAAGCGGGAGCACAAGGCTATGAGGGCTTTAAAATCGGCACGCCACTATCGGGAGCTAGTGAAGCATCCGGTGATCTTGTAAAGATACGTACGATTCAGAATGCATTTTCAATCCGCAGCGATGATTTTGAGGTAAAGGAGCGACAAAATCAGTCAGCACTTCAGGGCCTGATTGAACGCGAACTCCCTGCAATCGAGCAGGAGGTCGAAGAGCTCACGGGAAAACGTTCGAAACTCGATACAAAAGTTAAAGAGTACGAACAAAAGATTGCCGAGATCTCTCCTTTTGTAGGAATTCCTGGCGATCTCGATCTTTTCCGCGGTTATTCGAACTTTGTCGTTTTTGCCGGATACATCGCAAAAGAGGTATCCGTCCCCGGTCCTCATGAAATGTTTTTTTCGAAAGGGAAAGGCAAACATTTCATAGTAGTGATAGTGCCGGTCGGACAAAGGAGTGTGGTCGAAGGTGTATTACAGGAAGCGGGATACCAGGCAGTCCCCATTCCTGAGGAGTCAGGGGATCCTCAGGGTCGTATAAATTTCTACAACGAACAAATCGCACTCCTCAAAAAGGAGACTGGTGAGATCACCCGGAAACTGGATGGAATAAAAGAAAAACATGCCGGGTTCCTGGTTGCCTGTGAGGAAATTTTAAAAGTCCAGGTAGAAAAAACAGAGGCACCTTTGCGGTTTGCAACGACCAATGAGACATTCGTTGCAGAAGGCTGGGTACCTTTGGGGAGTGTTGAAACCATACGCCAGGCGCTCGTCAATGCGACAGGCGGGAAAATCTTTGTCACCGTACTGCCTACGGATCTCGAGCATGATTCAGTGCCAGTAGAGTATGACAACCCGTCCTTTGCAAAACCTTCGCAGATGCTCATGGACGTTTACTCCCGACCGAAATACACAGAAATCGATCCCACGCTCACACTTTCTATAGTGTTTCCTCTCTTTTTCGGGTTGATTCTGGGAGATGTGGGATACGGGTTGATTCTTCTTGCAATGTGTCTGGTGCTTCAGAAGTACCTGAAGGGGGAAGAGGTCAGCCTCCTGCTTAAAGTACTCCGGAATGCAAGCATCTCGAGTATTTTCTTTGGGCTGCTCTTCGGGGAATTTCTGGGATTCGCTCTTCCGTGGAGGCCTGTCATATTCAGCCGGCACTTAAACATCGGAGCGCACGCAACCGGACACGGACCAGCAATACCTGAATTAATGATCATGGCGATCTGGATTGGTATCCTCCATATCACTCTCGGGCGTGTTCTTGGGATGATCAACCACGCACGGCAGGATCATGGGGATCACCGGACAAAAGCAGTTATGGCAAATTTTGGCTGGCTTGCAGTAATGTGGGGTCTTCTCATAGTGATATGGTCGATCGCCGCACTGCCGCTTATGCCAGATCTGACCACATTACCCGCGATCGTCATGAATCTGAATGGTGCGGCAATCGTTGGGGCTGTACTGCTGATTATCGGAGTATTGCTTATTGCGCGGGATTCCGCGCTTGAGATTGTCGAACTTCCAACGATTATCAGCCACATACTCTCGTACACACGTATTGTTGCTGTGGGACTTTCTTCAGTGGCAATTGCTATGGTGGTGAATTACATCTCAATTGGGTTGCTTATTGAACCACAGCTCGAGAACATCACGATTATGGGGGTGCTCTTGATTATTCTGGGTGTTGCCGTATTTCTGATTGGGCAGGCGTTGAACTTAGCGCTTGGCATTCTCGGGAGCGGTCTGCATTCAATCAGGTTGCATTATGTCGAATACTTCACCAAATTCTACAAAGGTGGAGGCAAAAAGTACAATCCGTTTGGATTTAACAGAAGATTTACGGAGGATTAAAAATGGCAGCAGAAGTTGTAGCAGCAGTAATTAATGATGTTGAATTGATGAAAGCATCGCAGATTGGAATGAAGGCTATTGGCGCAGGTTTAGCCGTTGGATTAACCGGTATTGCTTCAGGTATCGCTGAAATGGCGATCGGTTCTGCAGCAGTAGGTGCAACCGCGGAAAACAAAGACGTGTTCGGGCTTGTACTGCTCCTTACGGTCATTCCGGAAACAATCGTCATTTTCGGACTTGTCGTCGCTCTCCTGCTGTTGTTCTAAATCGGGGCAGACAATGGGACTGGAAGCCGTTGTTGAAGAAATCAGGGAAAAAGGCAAAAAGGAAGCAGAAAAGATACGTGCAGAGTCAAAGCAGGAAACTGACCAAATCCTTGCAGCAGCCGGAAAGCGTGCCGGAGAGATTAAACTCGCGGCAGAGGCAGAATCAGTCAAGCAGACAACGCATATCATCGATCAGGAAGCGTCTGCAGCCAACCTGCTTGTCAAACGGGAGCTCTTAAACACGCAGAAGGAACTGCTCGATAAAGTCTACGAAACAGTGCTTATCGAGATTGCCGGTCTCCCTGAAAGCTTCCATCGCGAAGCCATTAAAAAACTCCTCACCGAGGCACAAAAGGAGATATCACAAGGTAAAATTTATTGCAATAAACGGGATATGGCAGCCGTCAAAGCTGTCATCTCCGAGACTCCTGAATTTGCCAAATTCAAAGTCGGGACACCCGTCGATATCGACGGGGGAGTCCTTGTGGAAGGTGATGGAGGAGAATTGCAGATTGATTACAGTTACCGCACATTCCTTGCAAAGGTGTGGGAATCCGGGTTGAAAGATGCATCTGACATCCTGTTTGGTTAAGGGGGTACGACAATGGTTGCAGTGAAAAGTGTCTTTGCACCATACATTTACGTTTGTACCAGGATGCGGGTAAGAAAATCGAAGCTCATTCCCCGCGAGGAGTACATGCGGATGCTCAATATGAGCCTCCCGGAAATCACCCGTATTATCCAGGAAACTGAATATAAGGATGAGATCGATGAGCTCAGCACGGTCTTTAAAGGGATCGACCTCATAGAAGTTGCCCTGAGCTGGAACCTTGCCAAAGAATACCAGAAGATCCTGGAGATCACCCCGGGAAACCTGAAACAGTTCACCCGCTCATATCTCCGCCGCTGGGATATCCAGAACGTTCTCACCATCCTGAGGGGCAAGATGCAGGGAGAGAAGGTGGGAAAGATAAAGGAGATCTTAGTCCCGGCGGGTAGTCTGGATCGGGACAGCCTCGACCGTCTTTTGGCAGAAGACAATCCTGAAAGGATTATCGAATCCCTCAAAGGGAACCGGATATACGTGGTCATCTCCCGTGAGTACCCGGCTGCCAAAGAGAGCGGCTCGTTCTCCCGGATGGAAAATGAGCTCTACAAACAGTTCTTCTCTGAAATTATTGCGGAAGCAGAAAGCGGAATCAAAGGAGGAAACCAGTTCCTCGATTTCATCAGGTTTGATATTGACATCCGGAATATCAAGACTCTCTTCCGGTTGCGAATGGACACTTTTGAGGAAGACGCCCGTGAGATGTATATTGCCGGTGGCGTTCTTTCTGCAGCGGATTTTACAAATTTAAATACCCTTCGCGACCAGGCCGAGTTTATCGATCAGCTCAAAGAAAAAATCCGTAACAATCTCTTAATATCACTCCTTGATGAGCTGAAAAGTGAAAAAGTGATACATGATGTTGAGAGCAGGCTGACCCGTGTTCAACTGGAACAGATGGAGCGCTTGTCGAAGCGCAACCCGTTCTCGATTCATCCCATCCTTGTTTACCTGGAAAAGAAAAAGTATGAAGTGTTTAATCTCCGGGCGCTTGCCAGAGGAAAGGAATCGAAACTTCCGTCCGAGAGGATAGCAGAATACCTGGTGGTGTAAATGGAGATTGCAGTCATTGGTAACAGCGAGTTCATTCTTGGGTTCCGGCTTGCAGGTATAAAAAAGACATACGCTGCAGAAAATGACGAGAAACTCAATGAATACATCAACAATGTCCTCCATGATGGCAATGTTGGCATTCTCGTACTCAACAGCAGCGATATGGACCGCGTTCCCCGGAGACTTCGGACTACCCTTGAAAACTCCGTGAAACCCACCGTGATCGCGATCGGTGGCGAGGAAGGGGGATTGTCTATGAGAGATAGAATCAAGAGATCGGTGGGTGTTGATTTGTGGAAGTAAAAACCAAAAAAGCAAAAGAGCAGAAACAAGGGGTTCTCAAAAGAATCGCCGGCCCTGTCGTTACGGCAGTCAATCTTGACGCCCACATGTACGATGTGGTGAAGGTAGGAAAAGAAGCGCTGATGGGAGAAGTCATCAAGATCCAGGGTGACAGCATCATCATCCAGGTATACGAAGATACCTCCGGTATCCGGCCCGGTGAACCGGTTGAAAATACCGGTCTCTCACTTGCAGTTGAACTGGGTCCGGGTCTCCTGACCAGTATCTACGACGGGATCCAGCGACCCCTCGCGGTCCTTGTGGATAAGATGGGCAATTTCATCGAGCGTGGTGTCTCGGCGCCAGGGCTTTCGCATGAGAAGAAATGGACATTCAAGCCTGTCGTAAAATCAGGGGATTCGGTCGAACCGGGAGCAATCCTTGGTGAAGTCCAGGAGACCAACATAGTCCATAAGGTCATGCTTCCTCCCAATGTGAAGGCAGGTATTGTCAAAACGATCAGGAACGGGGACTTCACCGTTGACGAGACGATTTGCATCCTTGAAGATGGCCGCGAGTACCCGATGATCCAGCGCTGGCCGGTCCGTGTTCCGCGACCCGTAAAAGAAAAGAAGAATCCGACTATCCCGCTGATCACTGGTCAACGTATCCTCGATGGTCTCTTTCCTATTGCAAAGGGTGGCACAGCTGCAATCCCCGGCCCATTCGGGAGTGGTAAGACCGTCACCCAGCAGCAGCTGGCCAAGTGGTCGGATGCCGAGATCGTGGTCTATATCGGCTGCGGTGAACGTGGCAATGAGATGACGGAAGTCCTTACGGAGTTCCCGCACCTCGAGGACCCGAAGTCTGGTAAACCGCTCATGGAGAGGACTGTACTTATTGCAAACACGTCCAACATGCCGGTTGCGGCCCGTGAAGCATCAGTGTATACCGGTATTACGATCGCGGAATACTTCCGGGACATGGGTTACGATGTCTCGCTGATGGCAGATTCGACTTCCCGCTGGGCTGAAGCGATGCGTGAGATCTCCTCCCGACTCGAAGAGATGCCGGGAGAAGAAGGGTATCCTGCATATCTCGCAGCCCGGCTCTCCGAGTTTTACGAGCGTGCCGGTCTTGTCGAGACCCTGAACGGAGCATCAGGGTCGGTTTCTGTCATAGGTGCGGTCTCGCCGCCGGGCGGTGATTTCTCCGAGCCGGTTACCCAGAACACTCTTCGTATCGTCAAGGTATTCTGGGCACTGGATGCGAAGCTGTCCCAGCGCCGGCACTTCCCGGCTATCAACTGGCTCAACTCCTACTCTCTCTATCTTGAGGCACTCCAGGACTATTATGACAAGGAAGTCTCCCCCGAGTGGAACAAGATCCGCTCGTGGGCAATGGAAGTCCTGCAAAAAGAGGCGGAGCTTCAGGAAATCGTGCAGCTCGTTGGTTCTGACGCCCTGCCGGAGTCAGAACAGGTGACTATCGAAGTCGCCCGTATGATCCGTGAAATCTTCCTCCAGCAGAACGCGTATGACGCTGTTGACACGTTCTGCGATATGACAAAACAGTACGACATGATGAAGGCGATCAAGCTCTTCGCCGAACTTGCCTACGCCGCCCAGATTGCCGGCGTCAGCCCAACACAGATCAATGGGGTCAAGGCAAAGAACGAGCTGCCCCAGATCAAATTCATCAAGGACTACAAGCCCGAACTGGCGAAAATCGAAAAACAGATGGACGCTGAGTTCAACACACTGAGGTCGGCAGCATGAAGGAATACAGGACGATCAATAAGATTGCCGGTCCTCTCGTTTTTGTCGAGAAGACCGAGCCGATTGCCTACGGGGAACTTGTGCATATAGTCCTTTCCGATGGTTCGACCAAGCGTGGTCAGGTTCTTGACACAAGCGATGAACTGGTAGTGGTCCAGATCTTCGAGACTACGACCGGTATCGGCAGGGACAGTGGTGTCCGTTTCACCGGTGAGACCATCAAGATGCCCGTGGGTCGTGAAATGCTCGGCCGTATCCTGTCCGGTGGCGGTAAGCCTATCGATGGCGGTCCGGAGATTGTGCCGGAGAAGCGCCTCGATATCACCGGCGCTGCAATTAACCCTTACGCGAGGGGTATGCCGGCAGATTTCATCCAGACCGGTATTTCGACGATTGACGGTACGAATACTCTTGTCCGTGGCCAGAAGCTCCCAATCTTCTCGGGAGCCGGCCTCCCTCATAACAAAGTCGCACTGCAGATTGCCCGGCAGGCAAAAGTGCCCGGCTCGACCGAGAGTTTCGCCGTGGTCTTCGCAGCAATGGGTATAACGAAAGAAGAAGCAAATTATTTCATGCAGGACTTCGAGCGCACCGGTGCACTCGAACGAGCGGTAGTCTTCCTCAACCTTGCAGATGACCCGGCTGTCGAGCGTATCATCACCCCGCGCCTCGCCCTCACCACTGCTGAATACCTTGCTTTTGAGCTAGGTATGCACGTGCTTGTCATCCTGACGGATATGACCAACTATTGCGAGGCACTCCGCCAGATCGGTGCAGCCCGTGAAGAAGTACCCGGACGCCGTGGATATCCGGGATACATGTACACGGACCTTGCCTGTATCTATGAGCGTGCCGGTATGATCAAGGGCCTGAAGGGATCCGTCACCCAGATCCCGATCCTGACTATGCCTGGTGACGATATTACCCATCCAATTCCCGATCTTACGGGGTATATCACCGAAGGCCAGATTGTCGTCAACCGGGAGTTGCACCGAAAGGGTATATACCCGCCAATCAATGTGCTGCCCTCCCTCTCGCGGTTGATGAACCTCGGTATCGGAAAAGGACACACGCGGGAAGACCACAAGAAAGTCTCCGACCAGATGTATGCCGGCTATGCGGAAGGGAACGATCTTCGGGGTCTCGTGGCTATCGTTGGTAAGGATGCACTCTCCGAGCGGGACCGCCTGCTCCTCGAGTTTGCAGATATCTTTGAGAACCGCTTTGTCCGCCAGGGATATGACGAGGATCGAACTATAGAAGATACCCTGAACCTCGCCTGGGACCTTCTCTCGACGCTACCGGTTGAGCAGCTGACCCGTATTGACCGCGATCTGATCAACAAGTACCACCCCAAAATGAAGGCCGGTGCTAAGAAGGAGTAAAAGTCCATGGCGCTGCGAGATATTAAGCCGACCCGGTCAGAACTGATCAACCTGAAGCGGAAGATCCAGCTCTCCGAACGCGGCTACAAGATCCTCAAGATGAAGCGCGACGGACTGATCCTGGAATTTTTCAAGATCCTTGCCAATGCAAAGGACACCAAGGGAGAACTCCTTGTGCGGCACCAGCGTGCAGTCGAGATGATGGCACTTGCAAACACTGTTGAAGGTGCCATTGGGGTTAAGTCTGCGGCGTTCTCGGTAAAAGAAGTCCCTGAGATAAACCTGAAGAGCAAGAATATCATGGGAGTCATCGTCCCCCAGATTGAATCATCCAAGGTAAAGAAGAGCCTCGTAGATCGAGGGTATGGGGTGCTCGGCACGTCAACGGTGATTGATGAAACGGCATCCGCCTTTGAGGATCTTGTCGAATCGATCATCCAGAGCGCCGAGGTCGAGACAACCATGAAGCGTCTGCTTGATGAGATTGAAAAGACAAAAAGGAGGGTAAATGCCCTCGAATACAAAGTAATTCCCGAACTCACCGGAGCCCGGGACTTTATCAAAATGCGCCTCGACGAGATGGAGCGTGAAGAGCTCTTCCGTATGAAAAGAATCAAAGCGAGGAGCACATCATAAATCGGTAAGGTGTTCTGGATGCAGATTGGAACCATCAGGGAGTTGGGGTGTAACGGGAAAACGGTCCTCCTCAGGCTCGATCTCAACTCTCCCATCGATCCCACCTCCAACATTATTCTTGATGATAAACGGTTCCGTGAGCACCTTCCGACAATACGTGCCCTTTCCGATAGTCGGGTAGTGATTGTCACCCACCAGAGCAGACCCGGGAAAAAAGATTTCACTACGCTTGAAGCACATGCAGAGAAGCTCGAGCAGCTTCTGGGAAAACCGGTCAAGTATGTCGATGGCATATTCGGGCGTCATGCCAGAGAAGGTGTGCATGCCATGAAAGTTGGCGACGTGTTAATGCTGGAAAATGTCAGGTTCAATGCAGAAGAGAACCTGACACTGAAACCGGAAGAAGCAAAAAAGACACATCTGGTAAGAAAACTGTCATCAATGGCGGATGTTTTCGTAAATGATGCATTTGGCACCGCCCACCGGTCACAACCAACGATTGTGGGTCTCCCTCTTGCAATGCGATCGGCGGGAGGACTCCTTATGGAAAAGGAAGTTGCGACACTCTCCAAAGTATTTTCCGGTGCTCCCCGCCCGGTCTGTATGGTTCTTGGCGGCACCAAGGTAGATGATTCCATTGATGTCGCCCGCCATGTGCTCGCGAATGGGATCGCTGATCAGGTCATGGTGATCGGTGTTGTTGCAAATGTCTTTTTGATTGCTGCCGGCTACAATATCGGTAAGCCCTCAACACAGCTGATTGCCCAACTTAAATACCAGCCGGAAATCGAAAAGGCAAAGGAGATCCTTTCCCATTACCGGGACCGCGTGGTAATACCGGAATCTGTTGCAGTCAGGCAGGATAATCATCGTGTCGAATATCCCATTGACAGGATTCCTGAAGATACCCCCGTCCTCGACCTGGGGATGGATTCTCTTGCGTCCCTTGTTCAGGTTCTTAAAAAGGCAGGTACTGTTGTATTTAACGGACCTGCCGGTGTCTTTGAAGATGCTGACTTTGCAACCGGCACCTACGAACTGCTCAGGGCTGCCTCGCAGGTTGAGTTTTCCGTTATTGGTGGTGGGCATACAGCTGCAGTAATTGAAAAACTTGGCATTGAACAGGATTTCACCCATATCTCCACGGGTGGCGGAGCCTGCATTGAGTTCCTGACCGGCAAAAAGCTCCCGGCTGTTGATGCGCTTGAACAATCAAAAAAGATATTCGGATAATATTCTTTTGTCATGGGGGGGCAGGAAAATCCCCCAGTAACAACGTTGGCAGACTCATGCAGATCCTCATAATCGCTGTTGGTAAGCTTAAGGAAAAGTATTTGCAGGAGGGTATTGCAGAATACAAAAAACGCCTCCCCCCGTACGTGAAACTGAATATCCTTGAGGTTGCGGAAGAAAAAAGGGGTGCCAGCCAGTCACCCTCTCAGGATACCCTGGTTAAGAACGGGGAGGGGGTTCGTATTCTTGCAGCCATCCCTAAGGACAGTTTTGTGATTGTCCTTGATGTTAATGGGGTTCACTGGTCAAGTGAGACTCTGGCGGAAAACCTCCGCCGGTATGAAATCGCCGGGAAGAACCAGATTACGTTTGTGATTGGCGGGGATCTCGGGCTTTCTGATTCTGTCATCACGAGAAGTAATGTCCTGCTTTCACTTTCGCTGATGACATTTACCCACCAGATGATCCGGCTCGTTCTTATTGAGCAGATCTACCGGGCATGTAAAATCAATAGTGGTGAACCGTACCATAAATAAGCA
>DATMWO010000083.1:0-9329 GCA_035562475.1 Methanoregula sp. | reverse complement strand
CTTTCACGGACTTCGCGGATGACCACTTCGTCGTGCATGAGATGCTTCTCGTTTTTCATAAAAAACCCGGATTAACCCAAAATGATTGTTTTTTTTGGTATTTTTATTTATTCAGGATTTGGTCTTTCAACCGCAGGGAGAGAAAAAACCTGAAGTTATTAGAAATAGACCCGCTTAAAGATAAGGCCGTTTTTCCCGGTCTCATCGGATAGTATCATGTCTTCACTATTCACCCCGTAGAAGCTGGAGTTTTTCAGGAGGGCGAAGTATTCCGATTCCTGTTCCATTACTCCCGGGGGTTCATTGCAGTAGGTCATCGGGCTTCGTATATGGTTTATCGTAATATTTTTTTTACCGGCCTGCCACAATCCTGTGTAAGGGTTACAGCTGTCGAATCCGCTGAAACTCCCGTTATTATGGAACGTCAGCTGGATACCTGTTAACCGGACCGGGGCTTTGGGATCTTCATCGATAATCAATGCTTTTGCATACCATGGCCCAATCAGGTATGAAGGGTCATTCCCTTCAGGTAAAAGTACATGCAGACCTGTTTGCAGAGTATTTGTTGAATCGGAGGTCTTTTCTGGGCCGTAACCCGTACAACCTGAAGCAAGGATAACTCCTGCCATAACCAAGGTGATTACTATGCCTGAACATCTCATACCATTCATCCAGTGATTTTACTTCATTGGAAATATGATTTCCACAACGTAAAAAAATGCTTATTTCCCAATTTTCACAAGCATCTCTTCTAAAGAGGGGTAGCGTGACTCGATCTTTTCCACTTTTCCTCCGGCTTCCACAACAAGTGCGGTATATTCGTTGAGCTCACGTATGTTCTCTGCATCGCAGATGTAGAATCCTTCTTCTTTCCGGTAGGTTTTTGAATGCCCGATCAGTTTACCCGGGTCATCTATCGAAAAGAAGATCGTATACGTCAATGAACCAAACTGGTCGCGAAGCTGATTCATGTTCCCAAAAGCAACCATTTTACCACGTTTGAGGATCATCACCTTATCACAGACTGCCTCGACCTGGTAGAGGTTATGTGCCGAGAGCACGATCGTTTTGCCATCCTTTTTAAGCGTGCGAAGGTAATCGGCAATGAACCGCGATGTCATTGGATCAAGTCCGCTCGTCGCTTCATCATACACAAGAAATTTCGGATCATGGATGAGCGAGCGGGCGATTGCAACTTTCCGCTTCATACCCTTGCTGAATTCGCCGATTTTCTTCCCGTTGGGCTCAAGCGACAGCGCGGCGAAAAGCTGGGTTGACCGGACCCGGATCTCCTGCGCAGACAACCCGTAAATTTCACCGAAGAACGCGAGATAGTTCTCAGCAGTCATTGTTTCATACAGCCGTGACTCTTCGGGCAGGTAACCCAGAGTTTCCTTGAGGGCTATCGGGTTTTTCACCACATCCACATCGTTGATATACAGTTCGCCGGATGTTGGCGAGATCAGGCCGGAAATGATTTTGAGGAGCGTGGTCTTGCCTGCGCCGTTATGCCCGATTATCCCAAAGATCTCGCCATCTTCAAAGGCAAAGCTCACATCGTCCAGTGCAGTAAAGGTGTCGAATTTTTTCGTCAGGTTACGGGCAGTAATCATGAGCAGATCCTTATCGATCAGACTTGCCCGGGGTGAAACATATACCTTGGGATTCGGGCAGTCCTTTCAGGGTAATCTTGGTTGAAAAAGCAGGTTTCGATTCTGCAAGTTCTAAACTGCGAGGTGGGAATGCCCAGACTTTGTACATGCTGGAAAAGGAAATGTGCCTGAAACCCGGTTCTGGCAATACCGTTAAAGAAGGGAGACCTACTATGTCAACACCGATGATTATTTGACCAATACCCTATAGAACTCTGTACTCAACATTTACCCGCAGGGGTTCATACAACACCGTAATGGCAGTAGTTACCGTCAACCAGAGAAAGGATTGCTCATGAGCATACTTACTGACATAGCCACCATCGCACGATGGGAAGTGAAAAAATCCTTCTCCATGATGAGCCGGGACGTCCTGCCGGTATCTATTATCCTTTTTGTCCTGCTCATGCTGGTAACGGGTTTTTCCGCCCAGACCGGATTGCACCTGCAGGACGGAATGTACGAAGTGGGCGTGGATGACCCCCAGATTGCCCAGCTTCTTGCCAGCGATGCACGGTTCTCTGTTTACCTGCTTGATACACCACTCCTGAACGCAAACAGGGACTCCTTTGATCTCATTATTTTGCAGGGTACCGTGTATAGCAGTGAGACTGACAAGGCTGATTCAGCACAAAAAACCCTCGAACGCGATTATGCGAAATATATCAATAGCATCTACAATACAGAAGATGATCTCTTTGCTGCATATCCGCTCTGGATCGACACCCAGAGTGTAAAAAGCGAACTTACCTTTTTAGCAACCCAGAGCGGACAGTATGTCAGTGCTGCCCCGCGTCGGATCGCTCCTGTCCCTGAAGGAGAAGTAAAAAATGTTCCCACTCCGTCACCGACACTCGCGATCTCACAGGAAGAGCTGCGCCAGAAACTGGTCCAGTCGAATGCAAAGAATTCCCAGATCTCACGCTACACAGAGGTGCTGTCAACAACTGACAGCTCGATGGGGGACTTCAAGACACCATCCCAGCTCTCTCCCCCGCTGCCATTTGATTCCATCATCCTGGTCTTTATTTTTATCTTCCCGCTCTACTTTACCTCACAGTTCTTCATGATGAGCATCATGAACGAGCGAATCGAGCGCAAGGGTGAGATCCTCCTCTCCACACCTCTGAGGTCATCGTCAATTATCATCGGCAAGGCACTCCCGTATTTTATCGGTATGGTTGTCATATGCGCCGGACTTACTGTTTACATCCGGGCATCAACGGTGATCATTCTTCCTCTCATCCCGGTCATTTTCTTCTTCCTGGCCAACGCTCTGCTTATCGGGATGCTCGCACGCAGTTTCAAAGAACTCTCGTTTATATCGATCTTCTTCTCAACTGTTGCAACTTCCTATCTTTTCTTCCCAAGTATTTTTGCCAACGTCCACGTTATCAGCCTCATCTCCCCCCTTACTCTTATTGTCCTCACCATTCAGGGTTCTACCTGGACGATAACCGACTATCTTTACTCTACTTCACTTTTCTGGCTGACGGGTGCTGTAATCTTCTACATCGCCGCAAGAAATTTTAAGGATGAACGACTCTTTTCCGAAAAGAGGCTTGTAACACGGCTGCGGGAATTCCTGTCAGAGATCCTGTCGCAGAAATATCCCTTCATTTCGCTCTTATTACTCAGCGGCTTCTCTATCCCATTCGTCTTCATGGCTCAGATGATGTGCCTGGTACTCTTTTTTAATCTCCCCATGCCCTACTCGCTGGTGTTCCTGCTTTTGTTGTCGGCATTGATCGAGGAGCTCGCAAAGAGTGTGGGGATTTACACTATTTATGCCCGTCATCCTGAATTCCTTACGTGGAAAAACCTGTTCCTTGCCTGCGCAGCAACCGCAATCGGATTTCTGGTCGGGGAAAAACTGCTCCTCTTTGCCACAATCGCACAAATTTCAGACTCGGTCTTTGGCAGCATCCTCTTTTTATCACTGGGCTCTCTCTGGCTGCCACTGCTCCTTCACTTTGTCTGTGTACTTATTGTTGCCTGCTGCCTGAAAATCTGGGGGGTAAAAGGATATATTCCCGGCCTTGCCATCGCTGTGGTTGTGCACTGCCTGTATAATCTCTATTTCATTCTGGGGTGGATTGGATGAAACAAAAACACCTGTCTATTATTGCAAAAAAGGAGTTCCGGGGGCTTTTAAACGAGAGGACGATCCTCCTTGCAGTCCTGCTCCAGCTCTTCATCGCCATGTTCTCATCATTCCTGATGGTGGGGCTTACATCGATGTATGACCCGTCTTCGCTCTCGAAATATTCCAGTTCCCGGTACAGTATTGCCTATGCCGGGAATGAATCGCAATTACTCACCAATCTCCAGACAAGCAAGGATTTCCGTGTCTACCAGATGGATCTTTCCACGGCTGTAGCAGCTCTCAAAGAACGCAAACTGGCCGCTGTTATCTATGTGCCCGATACGCAGCCGGAGGAGCAGGAGCCGGTCAAGATAACACTCTATACCCTCCAAAATGATCTCCAGACCGCTATCGTCGAAGTAAAGCTCAGGGATATTTTCCTGAAATATGAACAGGAACTACGGGAGATCCGGTCAGACCGGTTAAAGCAGGAAGTTGTCCAGATTCAAATCCCTAAAACGGGGGGCGGCGGGGACTTCTACGAATTTGTGTACGGTTTGCTGATCCCCCTCCTTGTCTTCATGCCAGCGATCATCGCATCGGCACTTGTTATCGACCTGATTACCGAAGAATACCAGCATGAAACGCTGGAAACTCTTATCTCAACGCCGGTCACCTTTGTTGAGATAGTCTGGGGGAAAGTGATTGCCTGCGAGGTGCTCGTGCCCATCCAGGCTGGTGCATGGCTGGTTCTCCTGATGATCAACGGTATCGTGATCCTGAATTCAGGACTGATCCTGCTCCAGGTTACTGTAACCTCGCTTATCCTGATCCTGCTTGGAGCTCTCACTGCTCTGCACTACCGGGAACGTACTGCTGCACAGTTCATCTTTTCCACGGCTCTGGTAGTTGTTATCCTGTTTGCCCTTGCTTTGCCATCAAATCCCCTTAACCTGCTGACACGACTCGCTATAGGAACAGCTGGTGGGGAACAATGGCTTGTGCTCGGTATCACACTGGCAATTGTTATTGTTCTCAGCTTTATAACGCAATGGTATGCAGATAAAATCGGGAAAACTCACCAGACAGGTTAAGATTTGAAAAAATGAATGGATCTTTTAGTAATAAGGCAATACAAGTGGTTTATCAAAAATCCTGTAGGTTTTTCCTGAGCTCGTAAGGAAAACCACAACCTGGTCAGTGCCCCTGGTACCGGCCATAACCAGCTCGTCGCCACGACGTGGCTTTCTTGTTTTGTCGTTTAAGTACTGCTCTTCAACCTGTCCATCAGAACGGGTAACCCGCATCATGATATTCTGGACGAACATCTCTCCTTCACCGCCATTATAGAGCAGGTGGATAGTGGCGTCAGGACGCTGTTTTTCGACGTGGATATTAACATTTTGTCCTCCTGGCAGGGTTTCGACCGCGACCGGTGTTGACACCACCGTGGAAGTAGAGGATGACGTGGACGTGACCGTGGGGAGTGTGGGAACGGTTGTTTCCGGAGGTTTTATCTCTGCCTGCGTCGGGCTGGTACAACCGGCAGAGAGCGCACAGAGCACAAGCCCGAGTGCGGCTACCAGAGTTATGGTGTATTTCATAAAGAAAGCTTTAATTTTTTTTATATTTCTGATTTGCGCTCTTCAATCGTGCTGAATGGGGTTTACCCGAATATAAAGGATTTTTCTGGCAGTGCGCAGGTTCCGGGCAGTAAAAATGCATGAAATGACAGAAAAGAACAGTTAAATTAAAAAGGACACCCGGATTAACTTTACATATCAGGAGTAAAAGGGAATGTTCTGTCCAAAATGCGGAAAAGAGACTGATGCTTTAGGAAAATTCTGTCAATGGTGCGGGTCAGATATTGTGGCGAACCCGGTAACACCCATCGCCACTCCTGAAGAGGTGGAGGGGCCCGATGTCGGGATATATGCCGGCCTTGGCAGGAGATTTATTGCCTGGATTGTTGATACAATCCTCATTCTCCTTATCGGGATAATTGTAATTACATTTTTTTCCCTGACAAACGGGTTAAGATATGCATACTACCTCCTGGTTCAGCGGGCACCGATTGATGCTCTTACAGAAGCAGGAACTGTTGATGCGGCTGTTTTACCGATTATTACAGCGCTGGGCGTGCTCATCATTATCATTCCGTGGCTCTATTATGCCGGCTTTGAGTCTTCTCGCAGTCAGGCAACACCAGGTAAATTATTGATGCGTATCATGGTGACCGATCTCGAGGGGAACAAACCAACATTTGCACGGGCCACACTTCGTCAATTTGCAAAAATCATCTCCGTGCTGATCTTCTTTATTGGATTCCTTATGATCGGGCTTACCGAGAAACGACAGGGACTCCACGACAAAATTGCAGGTTGTCTCGTGCTCCTGCAGGAATAAAAAATCCTTTTTTTTTACAAATTTTTCTCAATGCGCCCTGATTGCAACGAAAGTACGGTAAAACAGGATATCACCGGTATCTGATCTTCATCCAGAGTAAGAAGAGGACGAGACCAAAGGTGATGATATTTGCTGCGATGATAGGAAAGGAGTTGATCCAGATCCCGTACGCTGTCCATAAAAGCATCCCTGCTGCAAAGAGGAGAAGCATAGCAAGCGAGAAATCCTTGGTCTCTTTGAGTTTCCAGGTACGGATCACCTGAGGGACAAATGAGATAGTAGTGAGGGTTCCGGCAAGGTAGCCGACAAGAACAACGAAATCCATAGAATTTCTCCAGTATAATTATTCCTGTAATAATTTAAAACGGCAGGGGCATCCTTTTAATCGGATATCGTTCATATCCCGGATATTCTTTTTCCCCCTTGTTATTGCCCGCAATAATTTTCACAGGAGATCTCCGGTTCAAACGGGTAATATGAAGGTAAAAGCAGAGTGTATGTGCAGGGCGAAAGTGATGTAAAAAACTCACAGAAAAGAAAAGGCCAGGGCCGAGATTCGAACCCGGGTCGGAGGATCCACAGTCCTCTAGGATAACCAACTACCCCACCCTGGCAAATGTCCCTTTTACATTTGCACCGGACTCTGATTAATGTATCCTTGCAGATCCATCGCCGGAAGGGGATACCGGGCTTCGTTTGTGCAGAAACAGCAACCAATGATGACAAGTGATTATTAATAGGGTCAGGTGTCCATTACATATCAGGTGGCTCTGAACACAATTCCTGGAAATTGAGGCGCGGCACATCAGTTATTGTGCACCGGGAATTGGGAATTTTTCTTCTGAATCAGAGCGGGAACGAGGGGCTTGGAATATGGCGGAGAATCCGAAGATCAGAACGCCTATTGTCTGTGTCATGGGGCATGTTGATCACGGGAAGACCTCTCTTTTGGACCGTATACGCGGATCCTCTGTTGTCAGTTCCGAAGTAGGTGCGATTACCCAGCACATCGGAGCGACTATCGTCCCGATAGAAGCGATCCGATCCATGAGCGGGACCATGGGGAAATCCATCAACATCCCCGGGTTGTTATTCATCGACACTCCGGGGCATCACGCATTCACCACCCTGCGGGCACGGGGGGGGGCATTAGCTGACATGGCAATCCTTGTGGTCGATATCAACCAGGGGTTCCAGCCCCAGACAATAGAAGCACTTCAGATCCTGCGGAACTGCCGGACACCCTTTGTCGTTGCAGCCACCAAGATTGACCGGATTCATGGCTGGCGGGTATTCGAGAATGAGTCATTCCTTGCATCATTCACCAAGCAAAACGAACGGGTGAGGGGGGATGTTGAGAACAAGACCTACGAAATCGTTGGCAAACTTGCTGAGCTTGAATTTTCTTCCGACCGGTTCGACCGGGTATCTGATTTCAAGCGCAACCTGGCAATTGTGCCGGTCAGTGCCCATACCGGAGAAGGCATTTCAGATCTCCTGCTGGTAATGATCGGGCTTGCCCAGCGGTATATGGGAGAAGAGCTTGCACTTCTGGTCGAAGGTCCGGGCGCTGGTACCGTACTTGAAGTCAAGGAAGAAAGAGGGCTTGGGACGACGCTTGACGTGATCCTGTATGACGGGACACTTGCGATTGGTGATGAAATTGCAGTTGCCACACAGGAGGATGTTGTGGTGACGAAAGTGCGGTCGCTCTTAAAACCCCGCCCCATGAAAGAGATCCTCATTGAAGACAGGTTCGATCGGGTGAAGTCAGTAGCTGCAGCGGCCGGGATCAAGGTCACCGCTCCGAACCTCGAGAGCGTGATTGCAGGGTCACCGTTTTTTGTAATCCGTGGCAACAGGGAAGAAGTCGAAGCAAAGATAAAAAAAGAGATGACTGAGATTCACGTCAAACTTGCTGAAGAAGGAATCGTAATTAAAGCAGATACAATCGGGGCTCTGGAAGCGCTCTGTAAGGAACTTGAGGGAAAAGATATTGGTGTAATGCGGGCCGAAGTCGGACCGGTAAGCAGGCACGACCTCATTGATACGGAAACTATCAAAAACCCGGTATTTCGCGTACTTCTCTCGTTTAATACCCAGATCCTTCCTGACGCTTCTGATATGATCAAAAACCCCCTGTATACGCAGGTAAAGGTGTTTGAAGGAAGAGTAATCTACCAGCTGATCGACCAGTATCTTGCGTGGCGGGAGGAGCAGAAACGGCTCCTGGAAAAACAGCGTTTTGAGCACATTGTGATGCCGGCAAAAATCCGGCTCCTTCCTGATTGTGTATTCCGTCAAAGCAACCCTGCGGTTGTCGGAGTGCGGGTGCTTGGCGGGAAACTGCGCAACGATGTTAACCTTATAAAAACTGACGGGAAGAAAGTAGGGCATCTCAAATCCATGCAGCTCCGCCAGGAATCCATTCGCGAAGCAGATGCCGGACTTGAAGTTGCGATCTCGATTGAGGGTGTTACCGTAGGGCGGCAGCTGAACGTGGGGGATGACCTGTTTGTGGATATTCCGGAGCGTCACGTGAAAGTTCTCGAGCGCGAGATGCTCAAAACGCTGAACGTGAGCACACAGGAAATTCTTGGTGAGTTCACGACGATGAAGCGGAAAAGTGAGCCCTTCTGGGGGAAATAGCCATAGAAGTACCTACCATTGACGCGAGGATTTAATAGCGTATCAGTATAATAAAATGGGTACTTCTCATGTGTAGGCATAATTGCCGGCAGCCCGGAGACGTGAAAAAATCCAATACCTGGGTTTTTTGATGAAAATCAATACGGAGCAAAAAAGATGGTTGAGTTAAAAATCGTCGTATCAGACCCAAAAACCGGTCGCGCTTATAATGTGGACGCAAGTGGCGGCGCCGCGGGCGCAATCGTGGGCAAACGTATCGGAGAGGAAATCGACGCAGGTGCAATGGGACTTGCAGGCTATAAAATCCTGATAACCGGTGCATCCGATCGGACCGGAATACCCGCAAAAAAGAGCCTGCCGGGCGCAGGAAGAAAAAAACTGCTCATGACAGCCGGTGTCGGGTTCCATCCGACTATGGAGGGAGAGCGACGGAGAAAGACGATCCGGTCAAACGAGATCACCGCTGACTTCGTACAGATTAATGCCCGCGTAACTACCTATGGAGACAAAACCCTGGAAGAACTCTTCCCCAAGGG
>DATMWO010000082.1:0-3974 GCA_035562475.1 Methanoregula sp. | reverse complement strand
ACCAAGACCCTTGTAACGCTGGACAGCCACGCCTTTTTCGCCCATGGCAGCCGAAGCGGTCTTCATCTCATCATCAGTGTACACCCACTTCTCTTCCTTTCCTTTTGAGATGCGGAAGAGGGGTGGCTGGGCGATATAGATATACCCTGCTTCGATCAGCTTGAGCATGTACCGGTAGAAGAAGGTTAACAGGAGTGTGCGGATATGGGCGCCATCTACATCGGCATCGGTCATGATCACGATGTGGTGGTAACGGGCCCGTTCCTGATCGAATTTCTCACCGATACCGGTGCCGATTGCAGAGATGAGTGTCTGGATTTCAGCGTTCTTTAAGATCTGGTGTTCACCGGCTTTTTCCACATTGAGAATCTTTCCCCTCAGGGGAAGGATAGCCTGGAACTTGCGGTCCCGTCCCTGCTTGGCAGAACCTCCTGCGGAGTCTCCTTCCACAATATAGATCTCGCTCTTTGCCGGGTCACGTTCTGAACAGTCAGCGAGTTTGCCAGGGAGTCCGGAACTCTCGAGCGAGCTCTTGCGCCGGGCAAGGTCCCTCGCGTTGCGTGCGGCTTCCCGTGCCTTCGCTGCGGAAAGTGCTTTTTCGATGATGATTTTGAGCACATTCGGATTCTCATCGAAATATTCGCTCATCGCTGCATAGACCAGCGAGTCGACCGTTCCCTTGACACTGCTGTTACCCAGGCGCATCTTGGTCTGACCCTCGAACTGGGGGTTTGCCATCTTGATGGAGACTACCGAGGTGAGACCTTCTCTCACATCTTCACCACGGAGGGTGATGGCTGAATTTTCCTTGATTAAGCCATTTCTCTTTGCCACCGTGTTTATCGTACGGGTAATTGCGCTTCTGAACCCTTCAAGATGTGTCCCCCCATCCCGGGTATTGACCGAGTTGACATACGAGTAGATCTTCTCGTCATACGCGGTGGTGTACTGCATTGCCACTTCGATTTCAAGCTTGTTTTCTGTGTCCTTTTTTGAGATATCAATCGGAGACGGGTGGAGGCATTCCACTCCTTCGTTTAAGTATTTGACAAATTCGATGAGCCCGCCAGCATAACAGTAGGTAGCTGTATCACTGGACCGTTCATCCGTGATGGTAATCGTAAGGCCCGCATTGAGAAATGCCAGTTCTCTCATCCGGTGTGCGAGCACATCATAATCGAATGTGGTGGTCTCAAAGATGGTGGCATCGGGAACAAAGTGGACCCGGGTGCCGGTCATCTTCGGGCCGAACTGTGCAAGGAAGGCTAAGCGGCTCTCGCGCTCTGACTCTCTTGGATCGATCACCGGTGCTGAAGAGAGATCCTTCTGACCCGTTGAGGGTGTGCTGACCTGCACTGCTGTACGGGTAAAGGGGGCAGGTGCCCCGTACCACTTCCGGTACCGGGCGAGCAGCTCGTTGAGCGACTCTTCCCGCGTGGAGAGCGGGGACGTCATCAGACCCTTGGAAAAACGCATCTCGTAGATGTTACCATCACGGTACACATGTGCGGAGAGCCAGTTGGAGAGTGCGTTGACAACCGAGACCCCGACGCCATGGAGACCTCCTGAAACCTGGTAGCTCTCCTTGTCGAACTTGCCGCCGGCATGGAGGACGGTCAGTACCACTTCAAGGGCGCTCTTACCGTTCTTCTCCATCCGGTCGACCGGAATACCCCGTCCGTTGTCTTCAACCTGGAGTGAGCCGTCTTTATTGATTATTACTGAAATCAGGCTGCAATATCCGGCAAGCGCTTCATCAATAGAGTTGTCCACGACTTCATAGACAAGATGGTGCAGTCCGCGGGTGTCGGTGCTGCCAATATACATGGCCGGACGCTCACGGACCGGGGTAAGTCCTTCAAGAACGGTAATATGGGATGCATCGTACGTTTCAGTCAAGGAAAACCTCCGTTAAAAAAAATAAAAAATACGGTAATGAGATCACAATAATTATGGGTCGTTTGATGACTTAAAGGATAGGCGTAAAAACTGAATACTGGTATAAAAATTTTCTCCTATCACCGGAACTCCCCGATCCCGGCATCAGAAATACCGAGTTCCCGGTCAATTGCAATGACAAGCCGGTTCAGCGTGAAGATCACGTCCCGGGCGTCTTCCTTGTCCATTGTACCCGGCTGGTGCCAGATAACTTTCTTTTTCAGCAGCGTGGTGATCTCTTCAACCTCAGTACCTTTGAACTTCTCCGGCAGCACCAGCCCCTCAACATGATCCCCGGCTCCGAACCAGGCCTGTTCCGGGGGCAGTGCAAAATGCCGGATGATGAGCATGATGCTCGTGATAAACCCATGACCAAACGGATGTTCCATAATCACAAGATGGTGACAGGTACTAAAAAAGATACTGTTTTAGAAAATGCGGATAGCGGTCAGCCAGAAAATGACGGGGACTGCTATAACAAAGATGATTGATACGGAAAGAAAAGCAAGATCACTTCTGCCTAAAGGTTTTTTCTTGACATACAGGAAACTGTGTCGACCGTATCCACGGCAGAGCATGCTCGTGTATACCCGCTCACCCTGTTCGTAGGACCGGATGAAGATTGTTCCAACCGTATAGCCAATCTGTTTCATTCGGTAACGGTAGGGAAGGGAAGAGTCAAACGGATCGAAACACCTTGTTGCCAGTGATTCATTGATCTTCCGATAAATGTAACCGAAGACGAACAGATACCGTATCATCATGCCGAATATGAGGGTAAATTCCGGGGGCAGTCCCATGCGCCCGGCTCCTTCAAGCATATCATGAAGTTTTGTCGTTGACGAAAGCAGGATGATTGCTGAAACGCAGACAACAAACTTCACCAAAAGGATGACGGCAAACTCTACCGACTCCGCATAAATATGGATTCCAAAAGGCAGGTCTGCAATTACATGGAAGACCTGATAATACCGGTTGGTGAAAAATATCTGGAAGATGATGATGAAAAGTCCAAACGGCAGAACCATTAAAAGCCGCTTTGCATAGACCAGCCATGGCAGGCCGGTCAGTGCCCAGAGAGCAGCAAGGAATGCTAAAAATAGTATGCCGATTGTTAAAACTGATGGCGAATAGGGGATCGCGACCATTGCAATGATCACCGCGAACATGCCAATGATCTTCACCCGTGCATCGAGCTGGTGGACGAAACTGTCCCGGTATGCAGACTTTTCGATGTAAAAAAGTTCCTCGATCATTGTTTATGTCTATCCTGTGGGATGCACTTGTAGGTATTTATCAGCGCCTGTTCAACATCTTCATACGTGTATGCCATGGGAACCGGCACACCGTTCTTGTTCAGGGAAGCGATCAGTTTTGGCAGCACCGGTACATCGAGCCGGACAGAGCGGAGCAGATCCGGCTGCAAAAAGATCTCTTCCACACTTCCCTCCGCAACAAACTGCCCCTTGTTCATCACGTATACGTAGTCGGCGACTTCGGCAACCATAGAAACATCGTGCGTAGAGAAGATCACGGTCATGCCAAATTTCTTTGATAGAGAGTTTATGAACTCGACCAGATCGTGGACACCTTTGGGATCGAGCCCCGCAGTAGGTTCATCGAGCACGAGCACTTCCGGTTCCATAGCAATTATGCCAGCAATAGCGACCCTTTTCTTCTCTCCCCCGCTCAGGTGATGGGGAACCCGGTGGGCGAGGTCTTCTATGCCAACGAGTTTAAGCGCTTCATGCACACGGTGATGGATGGTTTCCTCGTCCAGCCCGAGATTGGTAGGACCGAATGCAACATCCTGCTCAACTGTCGGGGAAAAAATCTGGTCATCAGCATTCTGGAAGACAATTCCGACAAACTTGCGCACTTCACGGATATTTTCTTTGGTGATGGGTTCACCACGAATCAGGACCGAACCTGAGGTCGGTTTGAAAATGCCGTTGAAACATTTGAAAAGTGTGCTCTTACCAGCGCCGTTCGATCCGATCACAGCTATGCGAGCATTGCGGGGAGCTACGAAATTG
>DATMWO010000081.1:0-4151 GCA_035562475.1 Methanoregula sp. | reverse complement strand
GTAGTACACTGACCCACCGGGTCTCTTCAAATAATTCGCAGATCAACTGAACGAAGAGGGTCAGGGGCACAGCAATGAGAACCCCGATTCCTCCGAGAATCCATCCCCAGAAGAGGAGGGAGATAAACACTATAGCTGCGGAAAGTTCCAGTCCCCGCCCTGCAAGATGAGGAAACATAGCATATTCGGCAATGAGGTTCACCAGCATCGACCCGATGAGCACCAGGATGGCATATAGTGGACCAAGATCGAACCAGGCAATGAGCATAGGCGGGATAACAGCAAGCCAGAAACCGATATAGGGGACGAATCCAAGCAGGAAGGCGAGGAATCCCCAGAATATCGCGTATTTTACTCCGATCAATGCGAGAATGATCGCCACACCAGCACCCATGGCAAGATTCACCTCAGTCCTGATGATAATGTAGTCTACATTTTTTTGCGCGAGCGTGGTAAACCGGTTCATGTCGTCGGGACGGTATTCTTCAATGATCTGCTGCAGCTTCGACGAGAACCCTTTGGCTTCAAAAATGAGAAAGAGGGTGGTGATAAGGATAACAACGGAGATACCTATCACATTTGATATCCCCATGAGCATACCTCCTGCATTGGACGAGAGAGAATGGATAAGATCCTGGACCGTCAGAGACGTAAGATCAATCCCAGGTATGACGAGCACCTGGCTGCCTGGTTCAAGAGTATTTTCCAGTTCATTCTGGTAGCGGGGAAGCTCGGAAAGGATCTGGAGAAATGACCCGGCAACCACGAGAATAAACACGACAATGATGGCCAGGAAGATCCCCAGGGTTGCGAGAAGGGCAAGACGGGCGGAAAGACCTTTCTTCTCAAACCAGTGGAGAAGCATTCCAAAAATTACCGCCAGAAATAGTGAGAACAGGAGCGGACCGAGGAAGGGTGCTGCAGCTTTCATACCGGCGAGTATCAGGATTGCTGCTGCAATAGTGATAAGGATACGGGAGAGTTTGGAGTCTGGCATAGTGGGATTCATGATGGCCGGTTCTCAGGATTTTATTGTTTTTTAGTCTTACCCATGATGTCTTATTAACAATTCGGTGTTCAATGAGCATCGATCCCTGGAACGATTGATGACGCCTTCGAAAGCTCTTTGATTTTGTCTTTCAAGATTTTTTACAGGACAACGGGATTTAATAGAAAAGTTCCCTCATAGTGCTTTCCTGCGTTAATAGCGCACCATTATTTTCATATTTTGGAACAGAAATTGCAACATCGGGAAAACCTTTTGAACACTCCTCTCTATACCTGCTCTGATATAAGGTGGGATCAAACATACATACCGGTACTCCAAAAGCAAAGACAGACCAAATGATCGCTGATTCACCCACAGTGGGAAAGACTGAGGCACGTTCAATGGTTACCCACACACAGGACATCTTTGTGGATGGCCATGGGTTCACCTATGAGTCTATACGGTTTTGCGATCTTGACCGGATATGTGACAAGTGATGTGATAGAATATGAAAAATATCCATGACAGGAAAAGTCCAGGACAGTCTTTTACGGATAAAACCCATGGCAGAGGCCGCCAGACCGGAACCATGCACCCGGATGACTTCAAGGCACATCTTGCCTGGGTGCTGGCAAAGCGGATGCTTAACCAGTGAACAACTATGACGGACAAATTAAAAGTACAGGAAAGGATAGCCCGCGGTGACGGCAGCGTAGCGCCCCATCACAGATCAGCGGATGCAAAAACCCGTGACCCAAAGCCAGTTCCCGGTGAGGGAAAGATCGAACCCCATGACCGTGAGACCAAGGTTACGGCTTCGATCAAGGGGAAAAAACTGGTATGCCCTCAGTGTGGAAAACCGGCACTTCACGCAGAATTCCCGGACCATTACGAAGCTTGGATAAAATGTTCGGAATGCGATTTTTTTATGGGAATGAGCAACGAGGCGTGGCATCGCATGGAGAACAGCGAAAATATCAGTGAAAAGATCAAAAAAATGGCGATTAAGAGAGATTTAGTTAAAGTCCAGAAGTGAGACGTTCCTGTACCTGGAAAACAAATTATGCTGGGATTGTCAGATAAACGAAAAAAGAAATGGCTGATTTCGCAATACTTTTTTTGGCAGGCTGATTTTGGCAGGGTGATGATGCGGTTATGTTCACACGCTTCACCAACGATATTTGCAACTCGTCAGAAAGTATATGAGCCGTTTATGCATGGTTACTGACATCTGTGCTGCTGTGATACATAGCAAACGTTCAACCAATGTTCCCGGGCTGGTAAGATAAAACTCTGTCAAGACAAGAAGCGGATCGGGGGCCTGGCCCATCGAGGACATCAAAAAAGGTATAGGATAAGGTGCAATGATAAGGGGTTTCGGGACAGGATTTCGGGCATAGACAGAGCAGGAAAGACCTTTTCGGTTATTACCGGATGTTAATAGTCTGGGACAAAAAACTTTTAACAGGCCTTACCGGACAACCAACCCCTTCCTGAACATAGGAGAGACATTGCATCCCTTCATATTACCAAGGCAGAATGAGAACCGTTCTTTAATACTCGGAGGGAGCTGGCTTTCGGGGATAGGAATGAACCCTAAAGTCTGGTAAAACGGGACCAGGTCAAGGGTTGAATGAATGTAGATAGGCTCTGAACCACAATGCTTTATCAGTTCCTCTACGGCATCCCGGGCATACCCTTTATCTGACCGAAGAAAAAAATATGCACCAAAGAACCGATCAAGTGCACATCCTGAACATGCTATAAAGTAAAAAATATCCCATCAACTTGATGCGAGGGATGGGATTCGAAATTTATATCTAAAGTTGAACTTCAGTCCCGGCCTCTGGTATACTGATATTCCTGAATCCAGCCTCTTCCAGTTTACGCTGGTAAAATTGCTGCGCTTCATACTCACCGTGCACCAGGAATACCTTTTTCAACTGACTTTTATCCTGGCAACTGATGTACTCCTTCATTTCATTATAGTCGCTGTGGGCCGAAAAAGCTTCAATCCGTTCAACCGTTGCTCTCACCGGGTGTATTTCGCCGAAAATAGATACAGGATTTTCACCGTTTACTATCCTGGCTCCCAACGTAGTGGGTGAACAATAACCAACTACAAGGATGGTGTTCTTCGGGTCTTCAATATTGTTGGCCAAGTGGTGCTTAATACGTCCAGCTTCCATCATACCCGAGGCAGAAATGATCACGCATGGTTCCTTGATTGAATTCAGCTTTTTCGAATCTTCCGTGCGTGTAAGGTAGTAAAGAGAGCCAAATCCGAACGGATCTGGGTCGTTTTGCATTACTTCCTGAACATCACTGTTAAGGTTATTGAGGTGTAAGCGGAAGATATCGGTGGCATTCACTGCCAACGGACTGTCAACATAGATATTTATTTTTGGCAATAGCCCATCGTTGAAAAAGTTATTCAGCGCGTACACAACTTCCTGTGTGCGGCCGATGGCAAAGGAGGGAATGATGACCTTTCCGCCTTTTTCAACGCATGTCTGGCGGATTACCCGAAGCAGTTTTCCCTCGGCATCCTTCATCTGTTCGTGCAGGCGGTCTCCGTAGGTCGCTTCGGTGATCAGGTAATCGCATTGCGGGAAAGGCTCAGGCGATTTCAGTATATGGCTTATCGGCCTGCCGATATCACTGGTATATGCAAGCCTCGTTGTTTTTCCATTTTCAGTAATTTCAAGCGAAACTACGGCACTGCCCATCATATGACCAGTATTTGTAAACTTTACATTAGTGTTATCATCAATCCGGAATCTCCTGTTGTATGCAATACCTATGAATAGCTTCATACAGGCACAGGCATCTTTTTTGGTATAGATAGGTTTAACGGGAGCCAAGCCTTTGGCAATACGACGTTGGTTAAACTTTTCTACATCACTTTCCTGTATGTGCCCGCTATCGGCAAGCATTATTGCGCACAAGTCGCGAGTGGCATTAGTGCAAATCACCGATCCACGGAAGCCTAGTTTATAAACGTAAGGGATCAGTCCCGAGTGGTCGATATGTGCATGCGACAGGAGGATGTGGTCGATTTCAACAGGGTCAAAACCGAGATTGCGGTTCATGCCATCAGTTTCCATCCCTTTGCCCTGGAACATGCCACAATCGAGCAGAATTTTCTTCCCGTTTTCAGTAG
>DATMWO010000080.1:0-4653 GCA_035562475.1 Methanoregula sp. | reverse complement strand
CCAGTACGCCCGCCCATGCTGTTGAAATGATGTAGTAAAGATACGTGTTCAAATCGTCAGCACCACGCTGGAAGACCAGTTCGCCCAGAACAAGCATGGCAAGCGTACAGCAGAATACAAAAAGGGGAAGAAGAGTTATTCCGTAAAGTATGGCAATTACACAAATAGAGTACGTAAGATATTTGGTGTCAAAAAAACGCCAGAGGATAAGCGCAAAGAGAATAACAATCAGACCCATCAGCCAGGCGGGCTGGATATAGGGGGCAATCAGAATTGAACCGCCGACAAGCCCTGCAGCGTAACCCAATCCTCGTTGTTTCTCCATTTGTCAATCATTTGTCTTTTAAGCAAAAAGAGTTTTATCGTGTCCGTAATTTCCAAAAAAAATAAACGCTGACGACACTTGCCGAATCATAAAAAAACAATATACGATCACTATATTTTATTTCACAACCAACCATCCGGAGAATGGTATCCTCTGGTCAAATGCCGAAAAACTATGATTTCGCTGAGGTGGAGGAGCGCTGGCGCGGCATCTGGCGCGACGAAGATCACTATTTTGATAAAAACTCAAAAAAACCGCAGTTTGTGATCGACACACCACCGCCATATCCTACCGGCAACTTCCACATAGGTAACGCATTAAACTGGTGTTATATCGACTTTTTTGCCCGCTATAAACGTATGAAAGGCTTTAATGTGATGTTCCCCCAAGGCTGGGACTGCCATGGTCTCCCGACGGAAGTGAAAGTGGAGGAACTTAATCATATAACAAAAAACGATGTTTCCCGCGAAGAATTCCGGCGGATGTGCCATGACCTGACTGAAAAAAACATTTCTCTGATGAGAATCACGCTCCGCAAGATGGCATTCTCCACGGACTGGAGTAACGAGTACATCACCATGATGCCCAATTACTACAGTAAAACACAGCTCTCATTCCTGCGCATGCTCAAGTCGGGTTACATCTACCAGAGCGAACACCCGGTAAATTACTGTATACGGTGCGAAACAGCGATTGCTTTTGCTGAGGTGGCTTATGATGACCGAGAGACACAGCTGAATTATTTTGACTTTCATGGTGTGGAGATTGCAACCACTCGTCCAGAACTCCTGGCTGCCTGCGTAGCAGTTGCAGTGAATCCTGCAGATGACCGATACCACTTTTTAAAAGGCAAAAAGATGAAAGTCCCGCTGTTTGGCCATGAAGTACCGGTTGTGCAGGATGAGGCAGTAGATCCTGCATTTGGCTCTGGCGCGGTTATGATTTGTACATTTGGTGACAAGCAGGACGTACACTGGTGGAAACAGCACAACCTTTCTTTACGTAAGGCAATTGATCGGCAGGGGAAGATGACTGCTCTTGCGGGCAGATACGTGGGGATGAATACGACCGATTGCCGCGCAGCAATCCTTGCCGATATGAAGTCCGGGAAAATACTGAAACGACAGGAAAACCTGGCACAGCGTGTCGGAACCTGCTGGCGCTGTAAGACGCCGATAGAAATACTCTCAGAGCGCCAGTGGTTTGTAAAAATTAAACCCGATGAAATCCAGAAAGCCGCTCACCAGATAGCCTGGTATCCTGAGCATATGCTTCTCAGGATGGAAAACTGGGTCGAACAGATGGAATGGGACTGGTGTATCTCAAGGCAGCGGATTTTTGCAACACCAATTCCTGTATGGTTCTGTAAAAAATGTGGTGAAAGGGTACTACCCGACGAGTCAGATCTCCCCGTTGATCCAACGCTGGAAAAGCCGAAACATCCCTGCCAGAAATGTGGCAGCACCGATTTTGATGGAGAAGCAGATGTGCTCGATACATGGATGGACTCCTCTATCTCAGTCCTCAATGTGACGGGATGGGACGGGAGTGATACACCCCGCTACTTCCCCGCCCAGATCCGCCCTCAGGGACACGACATCATCCGGACATGGGCATTCTATACCATCCTGCGTTCAGTCGCACTAACGGGTTCAAAGCCGTGGGAAGAGATTCTCATCAACGGTATGGTGCTGGGAGAAGACGGATTCAAGATGAGTAAAAGCCGAGGTAACATCATAGTACCGGAAGAGATTCTCGATAAATACGGTGCTGATGCACTCCGTCAATGGGCTGCAATGGGAGCGGCAACCGGTTCAGATATCATGTTTAACTGGAACGATGTTGTTGCCGCATCCCGGTTCCAGACCAAGATGTGGAATATTGCAAAGTTTGCTCTTATCCAGCTTGAGAAAGAAGGTTTCGATAAGGACGCACCAGTTACCGCGCTTGCTGACAGGTGGCTGCTTGTGCGCCTCTCAGACACAATCCAGCAGGTGAGTGCAGCGATGGAGTGCTACCAGTTTGACACGGCACTCAAGGCAATCAGGGAGTTTGCGTGGGATACACTTGCCGATAATTACATCGAGCTGGTAAAGGGCAGGTTGTATACTGGTGAAGCCTCCCGCAAGAGTGCCCTGCTTGTTCTCCATACCGCATTTGATGCGCTTTGCACAATGCTCGCACCATTCACTCCCTACTTTGCTGAAGAGTGCTACTCGTACCTGAATAAAGGTGCGAGCGTTCATAAGCAACCGTGGGTATCCTTCACGTATGAGGATGAAGCAGCAAGGGAAGAGGGTACCCTGCTCGCACAGATAGTGGCAGAAGTACGTAAGTATAAGCACGACACCGGACTCGCACTCAATGCTCCGCTTGGCAAAGTTACGATCTACGCCCAGCACACCGTTACTGATGAAGGGGATACCGGGCGCACCCTGAATGCGGATGTCCACTGGCGAACCGATGCAGTGAAACTCGATCGGGTGATTACTGGTATTGATTTTAACCGCGCAGTGATAGGACCTGCATTCCGCAAACAGGCACAGGCATTTATGGCCGTAATACAAGCGCTGCCACCCCACCAGCTGGACAATCCGCCAAAAACGATCATCCTGGAGGGTTCTGAAGTCGGGATACCTGAAAATTCCTTTTCCCCGGAGTTTTCCTATGTGGAAGAGGGAGCGAAGGTGGACGTGATTACCGTTGGCGACGTGATCGTGACAATTGCAAAATCTGCCTGATTGAATCAGCAACAAATAGTGCTATCTCATCTTTTTCTTTCATCGCATCCACGACTACAAACCGTGCTGGGTCTGCCCGGGCGAATTTTAAGTAATTATGCTGGACTTTTTCAAGAATATCCCGCTTCTCGAAATGCTCGCGCTCGTTCTGGGGTTTCAGGCGGGCAAGGGCTTCATCAATGGGGAGAACGCACAGGAAGGTTTTATCCGGCACGATCGACCAGCCATCGTGCATTGCCCGCAACCATTCCTCCGGTTGTGGAATCACCCCTTTGAGGGTGACTGCCTGGTAGGCGTAACGGCTGTCACTGTATCGGTCAGAAATTACCAGTTTACCTTCTGCAAGCGCAGGGCGGATAATTTTTGCGAGATGTGCTGCATGGTCTGCAACAAACAGGGTTGCCTCGGTTATCGGATCGATCTGTTCAGCTATCGCCCGGCGTACTGATTCACCTACCCAGGTGGCTCCCGGTTCACGGGTAAAGACCGGATCAAGATCAGCAAGTTTTTCCTGCAGCTCCCGGTGCAGTGTACTCTTCCCGCTTCCATCAATTCCCTCAAGGGTGATTAACAACAACTTCCCCTCCTGATCCACTCGATTGGCACAATTCCCCTGTGTAAGGCAGTACTGATAATCGCTCCGTCAAATCCCGAATGGCTGATTATTTCGAGATCGCTAACAGTCGCCACACCACCGCCATAAAAGAGCTGCCTGTCATAAGCTCGTCGCATTTTTTCCAGGAGTTGCCGGTCTATTCCCTGCTCTGTGCCAACAGCACTGACGTTAAGAAGGATCGACCCGACAAAATCCCAGTGTTGCGCCGAGGTTAAAACCTCAACCGGTTCTTTGCCACAGGGTATGACCCGGCCATCTTTTACATCAATGCTGAGTACACCTCCATGATACCGTGACATATTCCTGCCACCAGTCTCTGTCCCGACAATATTCACAATATGCTCGCTCTCAAGAAAATCAGCTGGTGAATGACAGCCACGGTCAACAAAACAACAGGCCACTTCCTGTGCGCACTGCCGGATAATCACATCATGAGACCCGGTCCCTTCGATGCGATCGAGATCGGCAATATAGAGAAATCTGGGTTTGATAGATTTAACAAAACCAAGGGGTTCTGCCGTCGGCGAAAAACCCCAATCCAGCGGTTTATAGGTTGCTCGTTGCCCGGATTTGCCGTGTACGACCAGATTTTGGCGCAAATCCATTGCAAGAAATAGTTTCATAGGCGAACGCAATCACTATTAGGATAAAAGATCATTAAACTTTATGCAATTGTTGGTCAGCCCCAGCACTATCGACGAAGCAAAACGATCCGCTGCGGCTGATATAATCGATGTCAAAAAACCTTCAGAAGGATCTCTGGGCGCCAACTTTCCCTGGGTTATACGGGAAATCAAAACACTTTCAGCTAAACCTTTGAGCGCGGCAATTGGTGACTTTGACTACAAACCGGGAGGAGCTGCTCTCGCTGCCTATGGGGCTGCCTGTGCCGGGGCTGACTATGTGAAGATTGGGCTTGCTTTTGACGGTCAGGAAAAGGCGCGTGACGTGATAGGAGCTGTTGTTAAAGC
>DATMWO010000079.1:0-2815 GCA_035562475.1 Methanoregula sp. | reverse complement strand
CTTATGACCGCGGATACGGATGCATACGGCCGGCCGAAAGGTCTTCGCGAACTGCCCTCTCAGGGTCATTACCTGCTTTCACCAAAAGACCTCTGCACCTATGCGAACCTCCCCGGGCTCGCCAACTCGCCGGTCGTCTCGCTGAAGATCGAAGGTCGTATGAAATCCCCGGAATATGTCTCGATTGTCGTCTCGACGTACCGGCGGGCTCTCGATGCAATTGCAGCGGGAGATGTGTACAAATCTCCCGGGGCATTACAGGATCTCCACCTCGCCTTCAACCGCGGGTTTACGTCAGGATATCTTTTTGAAAAATCCCCTGCCGCACTCATGGGAACGGATGAGCCGGACAACCGGGGCATCTGCATTGGCTATGTGAGCCGGTATGATGAAAAATCAAAAACCATGACCGTCAGGTCAAACAGGACCCTGATTCCCTCTCCTGGTGACGGACTCCTCCTCACCCATCCCAAAAATCCCCGACATGAATATGGATTTTCCCTCAATACAGTTCCCGAGCAGAAAGACGGGGAAATTGTAATCAGGGTTCCGTACCCGGTTGAACCTGGAACTGGAGTATTCATCACCTCGTCAGCAGATCTTGAAATGCGGGCACGGCAGATAATTGCTCATCCGCCCGTCGGGTTACGGCATCCTGTACCCGTGGATCTTGATGTCAGGGTTGACAGGGGGGGTAATCTGGTGGTTGAAGGATTGATACATACCCGGAGAGGAAGATCAATCCCCCTGATATACCGCTCTGATTTTAGCCTGGTGCCTGCCCGTTCTCATCCGTTAACCCGTGAGCAGCTGGAGCAGCAGTTGAAAAAAACCGGAGGAACCCCGTTTGCGATACGGAATTTTTCCCTTGAGTATTCCGGTGATTTATTTACCCCCCTTGCAGGACTGAACCGGGTTCGGAGGGAACTCCTTAAACAGGCTGAAGAGATGATGATTGCACTTTCCCATCCTCCTCTGGAATGCGTTGAACGGGCACAGCAGCGATGGAATGGTTTGAAAACGGAGGTAATTATCCGCTCACCAAAAACCAGCGAGACCCTGCCCTCATCTTCACTGGTTCTCGGTGTCTGTACAGACTCGCTCCTGTCCGTTGAGATGGCTGCAGAAGCCGGATGCGATTTTATCTGTTTTGAACCTGTATTCACGCCTTCGGGGGGCAACTGCAGGATCCCTGCCGGATTTCCCTCGTTTGCATCACAGACTAGTACTGCATCCCGGATATGCCGTGAAGCAGGTATCCGCTTTGTGCTAAAATTTCCCCGTATCACTGACAACTACTACCTGGATTCTGTCCTTCCCCTCCTGTCGCAGACATTGAGTCCGGAAATCGCCGAAGTTATGGTGGAAAACTGGGGCACTGCCCATGCTCTCATGCAGTGTCTTCCGGCATCAGTTCTTTTTGGATCGACTGGGCTCAATATTTTCAATCATGAAGCAGTCCGGCACCTTCCTTCCCGTTTTGGATCGGTCACTCTTTCCCCGGAACTATCGCGTGACGAGATCCGGCTGTTGATCCATGGAGCCCGGCGTGGGGGCTCCTTATGTTCGTTTGCCCTTATCGTGCAGGGTAGTATTGAAGCAATGGTATCCGAGAACTGTATTCTCCAGCCCTGGTTGCGGTGTACCAGGAAAGCGGGTGAGACAGATACCTCCGGGTTCTTTGGCATCATGGATGCAACCGGGCATACGTTCCCCGTCCGCATCGATGGTGAATGCCGCTCACATATTTACAACTCCGCAGAGATTTGCCTTATTGACCATCTCCCGTCACTCATGCAGATTGGCATCCGTGAAGTGCTTATTGATGCACGCGGCAGGACCGGTACCTATACCAGGGATACGATCCGTCTTTATCAGGAAGCACTACAGCTGGCAGAAAAAGGAGTCCCTGTAAATGATCCTCGTCTCAAACACCTGAAAGATGCAGTAAAACGCTGTGCAGTCGGAGGAATTACTGCCGGTCACTTCGTCCGGGGGCTGCAGGAATCGTAACTGATCGTTTCAACCGGGCAAAATATTCATCACCGTTGAACCGAAATGGTGTATCAGGGACAAAATCTTATCGTAAAAACGAGGAGGTACTATGTCTGCACCCTTAATCCTGGTAAACTTAAAGACGTTCAAAGAGGGAATGGGCAACCGCGGCCATATGATCGCGAATGCTGCACAACTCGTAGCGCGTGAAAGCGGGGTAACTATTGCGATTGCACCATCCTATGTGGATCTTCACCCGCTCTGTCATCACTTCGCCATCCCGGTATACGCACAGCATGTTGACGGTTTTGAACCCGGCGCTCACACCGGGCACATCACTGCTGATGCAATCAGGATGGCTGGAGCTGCAGGATCCCTTATCAACCATTCAGAACGACGTCTGGGACTTGCTGAGATTGAAGCATCAGTCAGGGCTTTACAGGTACAAAAGCTTATTTCCGTGGTCTGTTCGAACAACGAATCCACCAGCGCCGGTGCAGCAGCACTTGCCCCGGAATATGTAGCAATTGAACCGCCGGAACTGATCGGGAGCGGAGTCTCGGTCTCAAAAGCCAACCCGGACATAATCAGGCGTTCTGTTGCAGCTGTTCATGCAGTGAATCCTCAGGTAAAGGTTCTGACAGGTGCCGGCATCCAGTCGGGGGAGTGCGTAAAGATAGCCGTGGATCTCGGTACCGATGGTGTACTGCTTGCATCCAGTGTTGTGAAAGCAAAAGAGCCGGGTGTGGTGCTCCGGGATCTGGTCTCAAAACTCTGATCTGGAACCTTTTTTTTAAAACAATCACAGTTAACTGTGAAT
>DATMWO010000078.1:0-3160 GCA_035562475.1 Methanoregula sp. | reverse complement strand
ATATTTAATAATCATAAATGTAATATAACAAATAGATACATCATGGCGGTAAACCAGTCTCAGGTCGACCATATTATTACTGCCGCGTCAGAAGATGATCCGGAAGTCAAGCTCCAGAACCTCGAGCGGGAGGTGGATCTCATCAAAACCTCCATTAAACGCCTTTTAATGGACATACGGGAACGGATGAATGAACTGGAGAATCCATTTACCCTTGCGCCTACCGGCACTGCCGGTGCTCCGGCAATACCTTCAGCAGCTGCAACTGAGGCAGAAGAAGCACAAAAATCCGCACTTGAAGCACGGGAAGCTGCACTTGAAGCACGCGAATCCCGGCTGGAAGCAGCAAAAGTAAAATTGGAAACTGACACTAAAAAAGAGCTGGTGCAGGGTAAATCTGAACCGGTAAGTCCGCCTGTTGAAGACAGCAGAAAAATGCTGGATGAACAGATGCTCGCTATCCTGAGATCCCAGGCAGGAGCACCCCAGAAAGCTGTTTTTACCGCCACAGCCCCCCCCGCTCCGACAAACGAGAAACTCCGTCTCCAGAAGGTGTACAAACTCTTCAAGTGGACGCACCAGGCCGTCAAAAAGGTCGGGCATGACCGGCTGGAGATCACGCTGGAGTCCTACCGGGCAATGGGATACATAACCAAAGAATCCTGTGACGAGATCCGTGAGATCTCACGCCTCATGCCGGCAAACCTTGGAGAAGAGCATGAAGTTGGTCCTGATGAATTTGTCTCCGAACTCTATACGCTCAACAGGATTCTTTCCCCGGACGATACTTCACTTGACCGCGATATGATAGAAGTGATGATGGAACAGCGTCAGAACATGGCCACCGGCAAGGCCAAAAAAGAGGAGGAAAGAATTGATCTTCCCCGGGTCTCCCTGCTCGAGAAAAAATCTTCGATGCATAAAGAAAAAGATGAAGAATGGATGAATTTACCCGACAGGATCTAACCAGATGTCCTCCGAGACTATTACTACTGCATTGTTTCTGATCACCGCGGTGGTCGCATCGGCCGTACTTATTAATGCAGTATATCCGGTCATCCAGAATATGGCAGGAACATTTTCTTCCTCTACCCATGAATCCGATGTCAGGATCCGTACGGATTTTAAAATTATTGCTACCTATGCAAGTGGTGAAACGGTTCAGGTGTGGATGAAAAATATTGGAAGTGAACAGATAGGACTCTCAGAAATTCAACGTTCTGATGTATTTTGTGGTCCGGTCGGCAATTTTGATCATCTTGCCTATCATGACGTTGAACCCGGCACTCTGGCAAAAGGTGAATGGACCGAAGAATTTGGAGCCGGTTATGATCTGAACTCGAATAGTTACTGGGATTCGGGTGAAACACTGAAAGTAACCGCGAGAATGAAAACGCCGATCCCATCGGGAAATAAGGTCTATTTCCAGTTTGCACTCCCCAATGGTATCTGGCGGTCAAATGAATTTACGGCGAGCTGATGTACTGTGGCCGTTGCCGGGATTATTGCTGCTGCGGTGGGGGTAATGCTCCTTATTGTTGTGGGGTATGTGGTGGTGGGTGCTACTATTACGACTGCTGAAACCGTCACGAATGCCCAAAAAGACGTTACTCTCCAGAATGAGATGCGTCTGGGGACGGCTATTGTCATTTCCGATCCACTGCAGTCCAGCTCAAATATTACCTCGAATGTTACCAACACCGGTACTGAAATCATCAGCGATTTCAGACATATGGATGTGATAGTGTATGACACAGGATCCAATGAGTATCAGGTCTGTACCTATGATACAAGCGGCAGTCCCGGTACCTGGGATATTACCAACCGTTACCAGGATTTCATCCATCCTTCTGAACTTGACCCCGGGGAAACATACCAGATACGGGTAGCCACGAGGGGATCTTCACCGTCCTGGTTCCAGATCACTACAAGCAACGGGGTTTATGCTTCAGCGTATGTGTAATGTAAAAAGGAGGTCTTTGAAATGGCAAACATTTCCGATCTGATGGGGGGAGAAGACCGGCGGATAATTTCGACCGGCAACAGTGAACTGGATAAAAAAATAGCCGATGGTCTGCCCCTCGAATCCCTCACGCTTATCGAAGGCGAAAACGATACCGGGAAAAGTGTGCTCACCCAGCAGATCATCTGGGGTGCAATGAAGCAGGGTATGTCAGTTGATCTCTTCACCACCGAAAACACCAGCAAGAGTTTTATCAAGCAGATGGAGTCCATGAGTCTCGACATCTCGGAATATTTTGCCTGGGGCTACCTCAAAATCTTCCCCCTCCACGTGGTCGGTTTTGAATGGAAAAAAGAAGAGATGGCAGGTATCCTTGCACGCCTGATCAGCCATATCGAAAAAAGCAAGTCCCAGGTAATAATTGTCGATTCACTGACGCTTTTTACCGAGTATGCGGCAACGGACCATATCCTCACGTTCTTTACGAACTGCAAATCGCTTGTCGATCATGGCAAGACAATCCTGATAACGCTGCACACCTATGCGTTTGAGGAAGACACCCTCGTACGGATACGGTCAATCTGCGATGCCCACCTGAACATGAAAAAAGCTCTCGTCGGGAGCAAGTATGTCATGGTGATGGAGGTTATCAAGGTCCGTGGGGCACATAAAACGACCGGAAACGTTGTCAGTTTCGAGGTACATCCCGGTTATGGTATGAAAGTCATCCCGATGAGTTTTGCGAAGGTCTGATATGGGTACTCTGTCTGTTGCTGTCAATCTCCCGTTCAAACAGGAGATCATTGATTCGAATGTGGATTTTTATAATGATATTGAATCAAGTCCACTCTATAAAATGCTGCCGGCAAACGCCAAAGAGTATGTGAAGGCCAGCCCTCATCTCCTAGAATACCTTCACACGTTCCCGGTAAACACGTATGGAATTCCCCTCTTCCTCTCGGAATTGAAAAAAGAACTCCGCTCCATGGAAAGCCCTAATATCATTTATCCGGTCAATGATACTACCTTTGTCCACATTCTCCCGGACCCGGATGATGTGAGGAACTTTTACATTCCCATCGAACCTTCATTCCTCCACAACGTGAACCAGCTTCTCCCGGAAATTGAGACGAAACTTATTAATCTTATCGATGGTCTCGAAGATGATCCAATCAGCGACAAGGAACGGGCTGAAGT
>DATMWO010000077.1:0-2900 GCA_035562475.1 Methanoregula sp. | reverse complement strand
TTCCTGTACCCCGGCTCATGGATGAGGGCGACTATCCTGCCATGGTCAAGCCCCGGAGGGGAGCAGGAGGATGGCGGAACGCGATCGTGCGGGACCGTGCCGGGCTTTATGCATGGGAAAACCTGAATCCCGGCATACCGTATATCCGCCAGGAAATCGTTGCGGGTATTCCTGCAAGCGTCTGTTGTGTTGCTGATGGTACAAGGGCGCGGGCAATTGCTGCAAACGAGCAGATTTTTCGGGGGGAAGGAGAATTCTCGTTTGGGTTCTGTGGTTCGGCCACGCCATTTGATCATCCGCTCTGCCAGGAAATGATTACCCGGGCAGAACAGATCGCTGCGGCAAGCGGGTGCCTCGGTACCCTTGGAATCGACTTTGTTCTTGGCAGCACTGGTGCGTATGCAATCGAAGTAAATCCACGGTTTCAGGGAACGATCGATACCGTTGAAATGGCATACGGCTGTAACCTGTTCCAGTATCATGTCGATGCCTGTTCTGGAATACTCCCTTCAGGGTTGCTCTCCCCGCGGCAGGTTGCAGTACGCAGCATCCTCTTTGCCGACAGGGATTTGACTATTACCTCAGATCTGAAAGATCTGGCATCGTATGTGGCTGACATCCCGTGGCCGGGATCATCTTTTGAATCCGGTCAGGCATTAGTCAGTGTGTATGGCTGGGGACCGACCCGCGAGGCTGCATTTTGTCTGCTGGATAAGCATATTAGCACCGTCCGACAATACATACGGTGATGGATCCCATAGATGACCTGCTGAATGATCCGGCCATACGTGCATACCTTCACCGGTTGGTTAAGGATGAAGGGCTCAACCTCATTGAACGCTTCCCGCGTGAGGGTGAGTACAGCGATGAAGACCTTGCTGCCCGCACCGGTATCAACCTGAATACCGTGAGGCACACCCTCTATACCCTCTATGAAAAACGGCTTGCCGAGTATCACCGCATTAAAAACAATGAGACCGGCTGGCTCACGTATCTCTGGCAGTTGCGTACCGATCATATCTACAGTGCAATACGGGAAGACATGGAGCTCGTTTTGGAAAAACTCGAACGGCGCGAAAAGTATGAAGAAGAAAATGACTTCTTCATCTGCAAGGACTGCCAGGTCCTCTTTACCTTCCCGCAGGCAATGAACTGCGATTTCAACTGTCCGGGCTGCGAGAAAGCCGTGACCCATTTTGACAACGATATGCTCCTGCGCTCCCTCAAACACCGGATTGACGATATTAAAAAATCTCTCGGTCATGCCTGACCGTTCAGAAAACACGTACGAGCAGCTGCTGCGTGAAGCGGGATGCAGCGAAAAGGTTCTGGCTCACTCCCGGGCTGTATGTGATGTTGCCCTGGAATACGCGCAGCGCAATTCCCTTGTTACGGTGGATCTGGTAAGAAAGGGCGCCATGCTTCACGATATCGGCAGAGGGGCGAGTCACACAATCCTGCATGCACAACAGGGTGCAGACCTGGTGCGTGCACAGGGAATCAGCGAGGAGGTTGCACGTATTGTGGAATGCCATACGGGCGCAGGACTCACGGCTGATGAATGTACGATACTCAGGCTATCTCCCCGCGATTGTATGCCACGGACGACTGAAGAGAAGATCGTCACCCACGCTGACAACCTGATTGAAGGGAGAAAACGAGTGACTGTTGATGAAAGTATCGCGTCTGCCATTCACCTCCCAAGAAAGGTACGACATCGGATATATCTCCTTTCGCAGGAAGTTGAGTTGCTGTGCAGCGAAAAAACCGGAAGGAAAAATCATCTGAAAGTACAATAAAAAAACCTTAAAAAACAGTATCATATCGGATTGTCCGAATTTTTCTCTCTCATTCTATTTGGACCGGGAATAATTTTTGCCGGATCTACTGTTATGTTCAGGTATTTCCTGAAAAATTTTCATCCGATTTTTTTTCGGAGGTGACCTCCCGGCAGGTGGGCAAAGCCATGCAGTGAGGGTCCTCTGAGGCATAATGGATAATCCTGTTCAGATCTGATAATCCTTTTGCTGATCCTATTTTGAGAAGGGCAAAGAAAGGGTCTGGTTGTTGTAAGGGTGGTACTAGCTAGATGGTGACCTGTTTTACCTGGGGCAATGCACGAATCTGTTCGATGACTCCTACGGGCATGGACTCTTCAACAATGATAACGAGCCGGGGCTCCTCGGAAAACTCCGGGTCAGTAACAAAGATTTGCCGGATAGAGACATCGTGCAGGGCAAGGACATGGACTACTGCACCGACGATACCCCGCTCACTTGCATTTTTTGGAAGGACGGTGATGACAACAAACCCAAGGGATTCTGCAACTTTGGAAAGATCAGGCGTGGCCCGCATATTCAGAAAAATATCCCGGAGAAACGGGCGTTCCAGGATGCGATGTGCTGTAGAATCAACGACACGGCGATCGGATCCGATGGCTTTTGCTACTGCCGTTGCCGGCACCTCGATACTATTACAACTGATCCGTCCGTCTTCGGTCACACCAAAACCATTCTCAAGTAAGAACCGTACTACGCGACTCTGCGAAGGAGAGTCAGAAAACTCATGAATGATGTCTGACCACATACTCACCACTGGGCATGACGTATATAAATATACAGCGATGCTGATCTGTCGCCATCAAAGGAGGATATAAACCAATGCTTCAGGCTGACTGCAGGATACTATGAAATGCTACACGAGATCTGCTATTTTCGGGATGTGAAGGTATTTTTAAAAAACAGGGAATTCAACTTGCATAAGATTTTATTAGATAGACAACCTCTTTGATATGGCACAAAGCGAGGGTAGCCAAGCCAGGTCAAAGGCGCTAGGTTGAGGGCCTAGTCTCGTAGGAGTTCTTGGGTTCGAATCCCATCCCTCGCATTCTGTTTTTGGAT
>DATMWO010000076.1:0-3805 GCA_035562475.1 Methanoregula sp. | reverse complement strand
GATCTATCTTTATTCCCGAAAAAATGGGCTGCTTTTCGCTGCAGACAGTCTGATTAACTTTTCGAGTCTCACAAAAGAGCGTGCTGAGTATAGCTCACTTGCCGCTTTCCTGGTAACCTCGGTAAATGTAGACAGCGATCTGGCAAAAAAAGAGCGAAGCGCACTGCTTGAAATTGCTTTTGAAACGGATAAGGCCATGTCAACCACGGGCAAACGATGCCTGATCTGCGGAGGTCATGGAGCTGTATCAGTTCTTGAAGAGAACAAGCTTATTTCTTATGGACCTGTTGAGCGGTATCAGCCACATACCACATGATATCTGAAAAAAAGGATAAAATAATCGCGACTCAGGTCTTTTTATTTTTCAGGCTCTCGAGAAATGCTCAATTACAGGCTAAACGCTCAAGGGGGTTTCACCCCCGCCGCTGTGGCTTCCCCGATGCGATAAACCCTGAACAGGTACTACGTTATCATCGCTCAGCGCAGGGGTGGTACTGGGGACAGGCACTGTCACTCCTTCATCGTACCTGCACGTTGTTTTTTAGATCATGGCAAAAGGAATTCACCAGAGCAATTTTTTATATACCGCTGATCATCCCCATCAATACCGGTTAACGTGTAGCCATTTCCTTGTTTTTTTCTTGTTTCAATATTTTCAACTGGTTTTTTTAAGAAGGGACCCAATACTACGAAATTCTCATCTACTATGTGATTACATGTTTTTATGAGAGAAGCATGGAAAGTCACCGAGTACAGGATATGATGCGGCTGATGGCATCAAACATCCGGGCAATCGCTAATACAATTTCAGACAAAGATGTCGAAAAATTTATTGCAGAACTGCTTAAAGCAAAGCGTGTCTACGTAATGGGGGCGGGACGGTCCGGACTTGTTGCAAAAGCATTTGCCATGCGACTTATGCATCTTGGGTTACAGGCATTTGTTGTCGGGGAAACGATCACCCCCTCGTTGAACAAAGGGGATATCATGGTTGTCTTCTCAGGTTCTGGCCGAACCAAGACCGTTGCCGATATTGCGGAAACAGCAAAAGAGATTGGTGCGAAAATCTGCCTGATAACTTCAAATGCTGAATCGAGAATCGGAAAGATATCAGACTGCATCGTGATTATCAAACATCACCGGGACGAAGTGGGGGATGATGCCATTGAATTTGAGATTCGTCAGATGATGGGGGATCACAAGTCGTTTGCACCGCTGGGCACTCTCTTTGAAACAACTTCGATGATCTTTGCCGATGCAGTTATTTCCCGGCTGATGGAGATCACCCAGGTAGATGAGATTGCATTAAAGAAGCGTCATACAAATATCGAATAGAGGAGGAGGACGATGATATGAAATTAAGATTTGCTGAACGGGTACAAGGTATTGAAATATCCGGGATCAGGAAAATATTTGAAGCTGCGGGTCCTGATTCAATCAACCTGGGTCTTGGACAGCCGGATTTTGATACGCCGCAACACATAAAGGATGCAGCGATTGAAGCAATTTTAGAGGGAAAAACCGGCTATACAAACAATACAGGAATTCCTGAACTACGAAGTGCAATCTGTAAAAAATTTGAAAAAGAGAACGGACTCTCCTATGATGCGGATCAACTGATTGTAACTGCAGGTGCAAGTGAAGCACTCCACATCGTGATGCAGGCGCTGGTTGGTGAAGGGGACCGGGTCCTCTGCCCGGACCCGGGATTTGTCTCGTATGCTGCTCTTGCCACCCTTGCAGGGGGGCGCCCGGTAAGTGTGCCACTCACCCCGGACCTTCATGTAGATGTGGAGAAGGCAAAAGCGCTGATGGACGGTGCACGGATCATAGTTCTGAATTCCCCGGCCAATCCTACCGGGGCTGTTGAAAATAAAGATTCTGTCCGGGCGCTTGTTGAATATGCAAATGATGCAGGAGTCACGGTAGTTTCCGATGAAGTGTATGAACATTTCATCTATGGTAAACAGCACTGGAGTGCCGCCCGGTTTGGCGAAAATGTGATTACTATTAATGCAACAAGCAAGACCTATGCGATGACCGGCTGGCGGTTGGGATATCTCGCAGCTCCTGCAGAGATAGTGGCACAATGCGTGAAGGTACACCAGTATTGCCAGGCGTGTGCTACCTCAATTTCCCAGTATGCGGCTCTCGCAGCCTATGAAGGGGATCAGAGCCCGGTCACAATGATGCGCGACGAATATAGGATACGACGCGATCTCTTCTGCAAAGGACTGGCAGATTTGGGATTTTCATTCCCGGTTCCCGAAGGTGCATTCTATGCATTTGTTCCGATGAAGCCTGAGCTGACCCGGAGAATTATCGAAAATGGGATTATTGTCGTCCCGGGCACTGCATTCGGCGCAAATTCCCCGGAGTATACCCGTTTCAGTTACGCAACTTCCCGGCAAAACCTGAACCGGGCTCTTGACAGGATACAAAAAGTAGTGAGTGAGTAATATGGTCAAAGAACTTTTAAAAAAATTATCCAATGCACATGGTGTATCGGGCAGTGAAAGCAGTGTATTTGCGGTTATAAAAAAGGAACTTAAAGGGCATGTTGACGAGATACGTGAAGACCCCCTTGGTAACCTGATAGCCATCAAACGCGGCAATAAATTCAAAGTAATGCTCGCTGCGCACATGGATGAGATAGGGCTTATGGTCAAGTATGTCGATGAAAAGGGATTTATCCGGTTTGTCGCTCTGGGGGGTTGGTACGGCCCGACACTCTATAACCAGCGCGTTATCCTGCATGGAGTAAAAGGTAAGTACCTTGGGGTCATCGGGGGGAAACCCCCCCACATGATGGACGAGGAAGAACGCAAGAAAGGCGTTAAAATCGATGATATGTTTATCGACATCGGGGCTAAGAACCGCGAAGAAGTGGAATATCTCGGTATTGAAGTTGGAACACCAGTGACGGTAGACCGCGAGTTTGCCGAACTTGCCTTTAACCGGGTGTCGGGAAAGGCGTTTGATAACCGGGCCGGTGTTGCCATGCTGATAAAAGCCTTAAAAGAGATGGATTCGCCTCTTACCATTTTTGGGGTTTTTACGGTTCAGGAAGAGGTCGGCCTTAAAGGGGCACGGACAAGCGCTTATGCCCTCGATCCCGATTGTGCAATAGCAACGGATGTAACCATCCCGGGTGACCATCCGGGAATAGATATGAAAGATGCTCCGGTTGAGATGGGAAAAGGCCCGGTGATAACTATTGTGGACAGTAGTGGTCGTGGACTCATCGCAAGTCGGAAAGTAGTGAAGTGGCTCAAGGAAACAGCCGATACTCAGGGAATTCCGGTACAGATGGAAGTCGGGAGTGGAGGAACAACGGATGCAACAGCAATCCATCTGACCAAAGGCGGGATCCCCAGTACAACCGTAAGTATCCCCACCCGGTATATTCATTCACCGGTCGAAGTTCTGGATACCGAAGATATTGAAGCCGGAGTAAAATTACTTGTGGCAGCTTTGAAACAAAAACCTGCACTTTAATATCGATCTCTCTTTTTAAAGACAGAACACCTTTCTCCTCGTGAAAAACAGGGTAAAGAATTAAGGATAGTCAATATCTCGCCGGCCGGGTTTATTTCCTTATGGCGAATCTATACGTGATATTATTTCACCCTCGACCGGGATGCTGACGGCAAGACCGCGATTGGCGACCCTTCATATTCGCGTTCTGTTGGCAGGTAATGAGTTGGGGGACAATTCCACTATGGCAAGTGGAAAGAGGGGCTGTTTTGTGCGTAAAATCTTTGGTAAAATTATGAAAGAAGAAAATTATTTCATTAAACATAAA
>DATMWO010000075.1:0-6346 GCA_035562475.1 Methanoregula sp. | reverse complement strand
TGGATGCTTCACCTGATGACCGTTCATGGCACACAGGACAGGAATATATCCTTTGAAACAGACCGGTTGAAATTTATCGGACGGGGAAATTCACTTTCAAGACCGGTTGCCATGACTGATTCTTCAACTCTTTCTGATACTGCAGGTTCAGTTCTCGATCCGATAGTTGCTATCAGGTGTACTATTACCCTGGATCCCCAGGAAACCGCGGGCGTGAATATCTTTACCGGAATCAGTGAGAGTCGTGAAGGAGCAGTCGCCCTGGCCGGGAAGTATCATGACAAATACATCGCTGACCGGGTCACTGAGCTGGCCTGGACGCATGCCGAGGTCAGGCTCAGGCAACTGAACGTAACAGAGCAGGAGGCACAATTGTTTGGTTCTCTTGCCTCCTCGGTGATCTATGCAAATCCCTCCCGGAGGGCGGGCCAGAATGTACTTCTGAAGAACAAACGGGGCCAGTCAGGCCTCTGGGGGTATGGAATATCAGGAGACATCCCGATCGTGCTGGTTCGGATACAGAGAAGGGACAGGATCAGTCTTATCAAAGAGATGGTGCAGGCTCATGCATACTGGCGGATGAAGGGACTGGTCGTTGATCTGGTGATCTGGAACGAGGACCCGTCAGGATACCGCCAGGAACTGCAGGACGAGATCATGCGCCAGATACCCCAGGGCCCTGATTCATCGTTATTAAACACAACCGGGGGGATTTTTATCCGGCGTCTTGAACAGATGTCAGATGAGGATCGTATCCTTATACAGACCGTGGCGAGGGCTGTAATTTCTGACCATGGGGGTACGCTGGCCGAGCAGATGGAACATGCCGGTTGGGATGAGATTGCAGTTCCGGCCCTGCTCCCCACCAGGAAACCGTACCCTGAACAAAACGCCGGTCCTGATAAGACGGGCGAAGGACTTCTCTATTTCAATGGTACCGGGGGATTTTCTCAGGATGGCAAAGAGTATGTCATCATACGGGCAAACGGGACGGTGACTCCCGCACCCTGGGTGAACGTGATTGCCAACGAGAAATTCGGGACGGTCATATCAGAGAATGGCAGCAGTTATACCTGGAGTGAGAATGCTCATGAGTTCAGGCTGACACCCTGGATGAACGATCCGGTCATGGATCCCTCCGGGGAAGCCCTGTATATCAGGGATGAAGAGACCGGCATATTCTGGTGTCCTGCCGCATGGCCTGCCCGTGGAGTACACCAGTACGTGACCCGGCATGGGTTCGGGTATTCTGTATTTGAGTATTGTGAAGATGGGATAAGCACTGAACTGACCGTATCTGTTTCCATCGACTCTCCGGTTAAATTCATGGCTCTCCGGATCAGGAACATATCGGGTCGCACCAGGTTCCTGTCTGTCACTGGGTATGCAGAATGGGTTCTCGGGGAACTGAGATCGAGATCGCTGTTGCATGTGATCACGGAAATGGATCCGGTTTCCGGTGCAATTTTTGCTAAAAATCCCTATAATAGTGAATTTCCTTCACGAGTAGCGTTTCTTGACGCCAATATCATAAACCGGACCGTAACCGGTGACCGGTATGAGTTTATCGGACGGAACGGATCACCGGACAAACCTGCTGCGATGGAGCAGACCCGGCTCTCCAATAAAGTCGGAGCGGGCCTTGATCCCTGTGCCGCGATGCAGGTCCCCTGTGAGCTTGCCAATGGAGAAGAACGTGAGATTATCTTTACCCTTGGTGTCGGACGGGATAGTGATGATGCAAGAACTCTTGTTTTGAAAAACCGTGGAGTTGGAGCTGCACGTGAATCACTTATCGCCGTAAAAGAATACTGGAGCCGGACGCTGGGAGCAGTTAAAATTACCACTCCTGACCTGTCAGTGGATCTGCTCGTCAACGGGTGGCTTCTCTACCAGACAATTTCCTCCCGGCTGTTTGCACGTTCCGGTTTTTATCAGTCAGGAGGCGCATTCGGGTTCCGTGATCAGTTGCAGGATGTGATGGCACTCATCCACGCCCGGCCTGAACTGACAAGAAAACACCTTCTCCTCTGTGCCGGACACCAGTTTGATGAAGGTGATGTCCAGCACTGGTGGCACCCGCCCATGAACCGAGGAGTGAGGACCCACTGCTCTGATGATTATTTATGGCTCCCGTTCGCTACCTGCAGGTATGTGCTCGGCACAGGCGATACCGGGGTCCTGGATGAGAAGATTCCGTTTATTGAAGGGCGAAAGGTGCTCCCCGAGGAAGACTCGTACTATGACCTGCCGAACCAGTCAGCAATTTCCGGAACCCTGTATGAACACTGTACGAGTGCTATCCGGTGGGGATTGAAGTTCGGGAAGCACGGTCTTCCCCTGATGGGGACCGGTGACTGGAACGACGGGATGAATCTTGTCGGAGCAGAGGGCAGAGGAGAAAGCGTCTGGCTGGGATTTTTCCTCTTTGACCTTCTTATGCGGTTCCGTGAGATCGCAGAGCTCCACCAGGATCCCGCATTTGCGGAATTATGCAGAGTGAACGCCGGGTGGATTCGTGAAAATCTGGAAAGAGATGGGTGGGACGGCAGGTGGTACCGTCGTGCATTTTTTGATTCAGGCCAGCCACTTGGATCTTTGGTAAACCCTGAATGTACGATAGATTCTATCACCCAGAGCTGGGCTGTCCTCTCTGGAGCTGCTTCTGACGAGCGGGCAAAAACTGCCCTGGAGGCAGTACATGAGTACCTCATCTTACCCGATGACCGGCTCATCACCCTCCTTACCCCGCCATTTGACACTTCTCCCCTTAATCCCGGGTACATCAAAGGATATGTCCCCGGGGTCCGGGAGAACGGGGGACAATTTTCCCATGCTGGTATCTGGGTTGTGATGGCTTTTGCAGCTCAAAAGGATTCTTTGAGAGCGTGGGATCTGTTGCCGTTCTTAAGTCCGATCCACCATAGCAGAACACCCGGGGATGTCAGCAAGTACCGGGTGGAGCCGTATGCAATCGCTTCTGATATCTATGCTGCCCCTCCCCATACCGGAAGGGGTGGCTGGACCTGGTATACGGGGTCGGCTGGGTGGATGTATACGCTCATCCTCGAATCGCTCCTTGGAGTGCGGCTGTCAGGGAACATTTTAACGTTCAATCCCTGTATCCCGTTGACCTGGAGATCGTATCAGATTGATTACCGGTACCGGTCCACGCCATATCATATCGTAGTTCGGAATTCCCGGCCTCCGGGGTCCGGCGGTACGGGATCCTCGGTCAGATCCATTGCCGTTGACGGGATTGATCAGGCAGATAAGAATATTCATCTGGTGGATGATATGGACGTTCACCAGGTAGTTGTGGACCTCGGGGAATAAGAAAAAACGTACGAAGACTCTTTTACTACTCTCAAATCCGGTTTTAGCCGGAATTTTGACCGAATCCCTTCTTCACCGGGAAGACCGCGTAAAATTCCTTAAAAACAGGCCTCAAAAGACAGCCAACGGGTTTACCATGGCAATAAAAGTATGGTAATGTACGGGTGGAGAATGAAAGTTCTTTCATCAGCGATGCTGCCGCTACTCCCGCGACAGGTTTTGCCTTTTTTACATCGGCTTTTTGTAGCTGACTTCCTCTCCGGGTCCCATCCCTTTAAGAGTATTGCATGACATACCCGCCACGCTATTGCGCAGCTTAGTGGCAGCTTCTACTGATACCAATAAGACCTGGTACCTGATATTATCAGCCTCGGCTGTCTGGTTGTCTAGTTCCTGCGTCGTTATTTCCTGCGCATTTGTTTCCTGCATGTTTTTGTCCAGCTCCTCTCTTTACTCAACTGAAATGATACGTTGATGATGCTCCCTGGAAACTGTTCCCCAAATGCCGTTTTTCGCTGTTTCATCCCGGAGCAGACGATTACAGGGTGCGTGCAGATAAAGAACTGCCTGTTGATTACAAAATCTGCTCTTCACCTGAGGTTTATTAAAAAACACCTGGTTTGAAAAAAATGCAAAAACGAAAGATCAGAAACCCGATTATTTCAGGTCGAATCCGCTTTTTTTGCCATGTTTTTAGCGTCATCCTTCATGTTCTGTCCTTACATTCTTGCTTTTCTCCGGTTATTTTTTATGTTTTCAAGAATGATATTACCATGCTTATCTCTTGGAAAAGAGATATTGTGAGATGCACAATAGCGATATGCACGCACAAGCTCATTCACACAAAGAGCATGGGTTGAACAATCACATTCCGGTAGCATTCCCTCTTTCAGGAATTCAAAATCTTCCATAAAAATATCAATAGACTGCTTGTCTGAATGTTTGTGTGATGTCATTTTTTCTTCTCAAACCCTGTGTTCTTACAACCAACCAAACAGGAAGGTAATAATCGCAATTATGACAAAGATTATCACGAGAATTTTCGCGATTTCCATCGAGAACCCGGCGATTCCCCGTGCACCAAGCAGGTAGAACACCAGTGCCAGTACAAGGAATACAACTGCAAGCCAAATCAGATCCATGAACTTTTCACCTCCTTAAACAAATACGGTTATTCAACGGGAATTTTACCTGAACTGGATTATACCCATAACCACCATTACAATGATAGCTAACACTACGGCACCCAGTAAACCAAATATGAACCAGCCCACCAGGAATGCAATCACGGAGAATAATCCCATCATCCCCCAATTCACATCTATCGCCATTTTAATCTCCTTCTTCCTTATTTTTTTTCATCATTTACACTTCACCTGGCCGTGTGTGCAGGGTAATCCTCGGTGGCGGTAGATTCGTGGCGCATCAATCGCTGGATTATCTTCTGATCAACATACCGGCAAGAACCCCCACGCCAATCGCTACCAGGATTGCGGGGATGGGGTGATCGGTAATCATGGTCTCTATCGGTTCCATGGATTCATGGAAACCGGCTTCCATTTCATCATATTTTACACCAGCCTCTTTTTTGAACTGGTACACCTGGGATTCGATATCATTCATGATTTTCTTGATATCTTCCCCGTGCGTCGATATGTCTGCACTCCGCAGCTTACGGGCAGCCTCCTCCAGTTTCCCTGCGGTCTGGAGCTTCATGTCATCAGCCCCCAAAACACCCTTATTTACCATCCTGTTAATTGAGTTTTCTGTCATATGTATTCACCAATCGTCCTTTCTGACAGGATATTTTTCATGATGCTTCAATGAAACATAAGGAAAATACCCTGGAACAAGCGAGTACATCTCCACACTTATTTAAAGACCTGTCTGTAATTTACAAAATTTGCATCATGCCCTGTCAGGACGTAATTGCAAAAAATAGAATACAGGGATATGTTATTATAACGATACAAAGGATGTCTGGACATGTTCCAGAACTTCATGAACACTCGATCGTGGTTTCTTATCGCGATCTTTGTTATCGGCATCGCTGCCTTCATTCCACCGGGAGCAGCAGCAGATAATGTTTCGTACATTCAGGTCAGTTCAAACCCTTCCGGTGCAGTGGCTTGCTTTGACCACTGGAATTGTCTGAATACACCGATCACGTTCGCTACGGACCCGAACAGTTACCATTCCATTTCTGTATACAAAGATGGCTACCAGATATCTACCCAGACCGTCTATGCAAACAACACCGGCGTAACAATAAGTGTAATGGTCAACCTTATCGCAAACCCCCCGCAGACCGGAAGCCTTAATCTCGATTCCAGCCCGAGTGGTGCTGATATCTGGCTTGACCAGCGGTATTATGGTACAACCCCGCAAATCATCGGCGGTCTTTCTGAAGGCAGCCATTCCCTGACGCTCAGGAATGCAGGGTACTATGATTCTACAACACAATTAACCATAACCGCCGGCAAGACCACAACCTTGTCCCTGGGGATGTCCCCGTATACACCATCATCCGGCTTTGGTGACCTCCGGATACAATCCAACCCGGTGGGTGCAGCGGTCTACGTGAACAATAACTACACCGGTACTACCATATCCTCTACTCCACTCTATGTCACCCAGCTTAAACCGGGATCCTATGCAGTCCGCGTTACCCTTGCGGGTTACCAGATCTATTCCCAGACCGCCGCTATCACGGCCGGGAAAGTTTCCACGGTCCAGGCAAACCTGGTGGCTGTTTCTCCCGGCCCGACCCCATATACAAATGGCCAGGTCATAGTCAGGTCAAGCCCGTCGGGTGCCAACATTTACCTTGACAATGCATACAGGGGCCTGACACCGCTTACTCTTGTGGATATTCCCCAGGGAAGCCATGCCATCATACTGAAACTGAACGGGTACCAGGACTGGCAGTCATCAGTGAATGTGGTCGCCGGCAGCAGCACGGATGTGTCAGGAACGCTCGCCTCCAGCCCGCAGCCAACCCCGACAACAC
>DATMWO010000074.1:0-2995 GCA_035562475.1 Methanoregula sp. | reverse complement strand
CAGAGAATAATCTCGATATCTAACTTTTCTGCCAGTTCCTTATATCTGTTCCTGATAGTGACTTCTGTTACACCAGCTACTTCTGCCACTTCGCGCTGAGTGCGTCGTTCACCGCCAAGGATAGAGGATATGTAAATTGCGGCTGCGGCAACACCGGTCGGACCCCTGCCACTTGTTAATTCACGTTCTCCTGCCTGACGCAGGATTTCAACAGCCCGGCTCTGCACTTCACCCTTGAGTGAAAGCCCGGAGCAGAAACGTGGTACATAATCAATGGGGGATGTCGGGAGAAGTTTGAGCCCGAGTTCCCGGGAGATGAACCGGTAAGTCCTGCCGATCTCTTTTCTGGATACACGGGATACTTCAGCAATCTCATCAAGAGTACGGGGCACATTGCACTGGCGGCAGGCTGCATAAAGTGCAGCTGCAGCAACACCTTCAATACTCCGCCCCCGGATTAGGTTCTTGTCCACCGCATCACGGTAAACAACTGCTGCAGTCTCACGGACGTTTCTCGGGAGACCGAGTGCAGATGCCATACGATCAAGCTCTGAAAGAGCGAATGCGAGATTGCGTTCGGTTGCATTGCTGACCCGGATACGGCGCTGCCATTTGCGAAGCCGGTAGAGCTGTGCACGGTTTTTAGATGAGATTGCCCTGCCATACGAATCACGGTTGCGCCAGTCAATCATTGTTGAAAGACCTTTGTCGTGGATCGTAAATGTCATGGGAGCCCCGACACGTGAGCGTTTCATACGCTGGTCGTGGTCGAATGCACGCCACTCAGGACCCCGGTCAATGAAATCGCCATCAATTACGAGACCGCATCCCTGGCAGACCAGTTCTGCCCGTTCATAGTCATGGACAAGCTGTCTGCCCCCGCACTCCGGGCAGACGGTTTCAGTATGGTTTTCAGCCTTCTTCTCGGTCTCTTTTCCTTTCGTGCGTAATTTGAGAGCTTCCCGTTCACTCTGAAGGACTTTTAATTTTTCAACTTCCTGCATCTATAATCACCAATTCTCCATTTTTTATTTTTCTCTGCATGAGGATCCTGGTACTCCGGGGGGTGTCATCATTTTGCGAAGAGCTTTTCATTCGGCTGGACAGTGCATTTTTCCCGGCAGAGTACAGCTGCATAGGGTTTTTTGATATTGCCAAAGAGGTCCAGTATCTTTCCCACAGGCTTCATCCGACGATCCGTTACTTCGCTGTACAATGGGGGAAGCTGTGCGGCATCGCACTGAATAATGAGCATCCGATTGCCAATGGTGCTCATCGCTCGACCGACAACTTTCACACAACACCCACCAGGATATGATGGTAATGAAATAATTTAGTAATCTATATATGAAAGACGCACTAGTATTTAAATATTGAGAAAAGGTATAAATAGAAATTTCAGGAACCCAGAAACTGGTCGATATTTAAAGATATAACCTGTCTGCACTCAGCATCAGTAAGTCCGGCTCCTTTTGCGACCACAAATTTCGCGCGCTCATCCAGCAGGTCATGGGGCGCATGCGCATCAGAGTCTACAACAAGCTGACATGCTGCTTCACGTGCGATCTGGGCAACATGACCATTTGTCCGGTTATGACCGCCACGCGATGTGATCTCAAGCGCAATGCCGTTCTTTGCGGCATGAAGTGCATCTTCAAGAGTGATGAGTCCCGGGTGCGCAAGCACATTCACGTATTTGCACCCGCACGCTGCATGATTTGTCCCGCCAGCCACCGGCTCGACGGGTGTCTCTCCATGGACGATAACGATATCTGCCCCGGCAGTTTTGGCTGTTTTTGCCAGATCGGCAATCTGCGAAGGAGGAACATGAGTAATCTCAACACCACAGAGTAATCTAACTCCATAAATATTTGCAGAATCCCGTATCTGAACGAGAGATTCAATGACAGAGGTGGTATTGGATGCGTCAACATGATCAGTAATGGCAACCGTCGTATACCCAAGCACTGCCATCCGGCGGATTAATTCGATGGGGAGCATCTCGCCATCAGAAAGGATAGAATGGGTATGCAGGTCATACGAGCCGCTCACCGTTTCACCTCGAGTTTCTGGGCAACTTTTTTGATGAGTGCCTCTTTGCCTTCGTGCCATTCTGCAACAATACGACCCTCCCGCCGCATCCAGTGAGCAGGGTGATGGTGTTCCTCAATCCTGAACGTAACATTGGCGTGTTTCAATGCGCGTTCGAGATCACTGATTACCGGTGCCTTCGCTCCGCGACTCCGTGCCACCCTTCGCCCCTGACGACGTGAATAAGCCGCGTTGAAGTAGCAGGGATAGATTATGCACTCGCCTTGCGCCATTACAGGAGAATTTGTGGGTCAAGGTATAAACAGTGTACGCTCGTACCTTGTACTATGCATCACATCGACGTCAGGATTGAGAAAGATATTTACGACGTCAACAACACCCTTGCAGACAATAATGCAAAATTCCTGAAAGACCATGGTGTCCGGGCATTTGACCTGCTTGGAGCCATCGGTTCGGGAAAAACTGCACTCATTGAGTGTCTTGTTCCCCTGCTTAAAAAAAAGGGGTTGCGTGCGGGCGCGATTGCGGGAGATGTGTTTGGGGACGATGATTTCAAGCGGATTGTGGCTCTGGGTATCCCGGCGTTCAATGCAAATACCGGTAAGGAATGTCATCTTGATGCCCATCTTGTCGAACACGCGATCGAGCACCTGCCGCTCGCTGATATCGATATTCTCTTTATTGAGAACGTGGGCAACATGGTCTGTCCGACAGATTTCCGTCTTGGGGCAGAAAAGAGAATCGTAATTGTGAGTACAACAGAAGGTGATGACGTGGTAAACAAGCATCCGATGATGTTCCGTGACTGCACGATTGGTGTGATCAACAAGGTTGATCTCGCTCCCCTCGTTGGAGCAAACCTCGACCGGATGGAATCAGACATCCATCGATACAATCCACGGATGCCGGTCTTTTTAACCAACCTGAAGACCGGTGATGGTAT
>DATMWO010000073.1:0-2105 GCA_035562475.1 Methanoregula sp. | reverse complement strand
GAAGTGCAGCGTACGCTCATGCAGCTCCTTGCCGAAATGGATGGGTTTGACAACCGGGGAGATGTACGTATCATGGCAGCCACCAACCGACCGGATATGCTGGATCCGGCTCTTCTGCGACCGGGGCGGTTTGACCGGGTTATCGAGATCCCCCTTCCGGATAAGGATGCACGGCTCCAGATCCTCAAAATTCACTCGCGCAGGATGCATCTTGACAACGTGAACCTGGGAGAAATCGTGGATATGACCGATAATACCACAGGTGCTGAACTCGAAGCTGTCTGCCGTGAGGCCGGCATGATGGCTGTCAGAAGGGAAGCGGCGTGCGTTGAGATGGTAGATTTCATCGATGCTGTCCACAAAGTGAAGAACGAGATCATTACCGATAACCGTATGTATACGTAAATCACGTATACCTGCGTTGTATTTTCATTTTCATCGGAGACCCGGATGAATATCCTTTTGATTCAGCGGGACGGAGTCGATCTCCACCATACCCTTTTTGCATCTGAAACCAGCCGTATGGCACTGCGTTTTTATCACCCGAAGAAAAAATCCTGCGGGGTGTATATTACCGTATCAACACTCGGAAGTGCCTTATCCCTTGTATCAGAACTGCGCTGGTATATCCGTCGTTATGTTAAAGAGACGCTGTTTGAAGTGACCTCCGGTATATTCTGCACCCGCACACTGGCACAGGATGTTTATTATGAACGTACAGCGGTTCTTGGAACTGCATGGCCGTTCCGCAGGCTCTACGGGTTCCGCCAGGGGAAACTGATCAGCAGGGTCGTGATGTCACCGGGATCAACTATCGAGGAATATCACCAGGAATATATCGGCATTGATCGATCTATCGAGATCTGGTGCACGGAAGATGAAGTCGAAGAGGGTGAACCGATGGCAGAAGAACCCGGGGACGCTGAAGGTACCATACCGGAAGATGAAGAATAAATACCTGGATATACCGTGAATCCGGGCGTTTTTTTTGGGATTTACTTTTGGCGAAAGTGTTATTTTAGCCCCTGAATTTTTCATAAAATCTTCTGAAAATCATACTCCAATCGATAGGTATCACGCTCCTGGGGGTTCGGCAAAGCCTCCACCCTCGCTGTGGCGACCCCCCTATTGCGATAGACCCGAATGCAGGAGCCATCAACACGAAAAAGAATGCTTGAAAATCATAGTCACTTTTTTCATTTCAGTTTTAGTCACATAATTTTTTCGAAAATGCCGTCATAAAAAGGAAAAAATTTTGGGGGCTGGATTGGTACATTACCCTACTTTTTTTAAAAACCACTCTTTTTTATTTTACGTGAGGGAAGTGGAGCGGATCGAATTTGGTACTGCGGCAAAAAAGGTGTACGGGTAGTCCCGGTTTAAGGAGAATCAGACCACTATAGAAAAGATTTTCATCGATAATCTGGATTATCAATACATGAAAAGAGTGTTCTTTCTGCTCATTATCTGCCTGACCTTTTGTTTCATAATGGGATGCTGCAATCCTCCTCCGTTACCTCCCCCGTCAGACAATCCTCAATCATCTCAATCATCTAAATCATATTATAATGGATCAACTCTCCATACCATCCCGTTAATCCCTTCAAGAATTGAAATTGCATGGAAGCCAAAGCCAACTGAAACAATCCCTTCCATGTACGAAGTCCAGATCGAGACGTATAAAAATCCGTTGGGATCAGATCCCTTTATTTCCACGACATTCCGCGGGGGTTCAGGTCAGGCATATACGCAAAGCATGGATGCACTCGTTCTCCGGTCGGACAACATGATTGAATTCGAATCAATTCCGTATCCCCAGGTTGGATCCCAGATTATCATGAATGGTACCACAGGCACCGACAGGCTTGTGGTTGATATTGTCATGGCAAATGAACGGTACAGGGTCGTGGATGAACTAATGCCTCTGAAATCCTATAATTAAGTGAAAAAACAGCTTGCCTGCACTCGGAAGGGCAAGTAAAAATTTTTTAATAATTCACCGTTGATTGTGAATTACAAAAAAAATTCAGGGTAAAGTGTTATTTTAGGCCTGAATTTTTCATAAACTCTTCTGAAAATAACACTCCAATCGATAGTTATCACGC
>DATMWO010000072.1:0-3870 GCA_035562475.1 Methanoregula sp. | reverse complement strand
AAACTGGACTTACCGATAACGAATATAAAGGAGAAATTTTGATTGATGTAAAGAATCCTTTTGGAACTTTAGGGACCATTTACAAAATATCGTTTGATAAAGGGATAGATGGAAAAAATGAGAAAAAGGCTGAATTAGAAGAGAAGGTCAATAAAAAATTAATGCCAAGAATCGAAAAAATTATCGGTAATGCGAAAAAAAATGAAAAACCTGTTACTATTAATTTAAGTACAAAAAAATATCATCTCTCAGACTTTCTGGAGGATTAGAATTCAATAAAATAATAACCTTTTTCATCCAGAGGATATCAAAATACACTCGAATTATCCTTTTTTTCAAAATTAAGGCATTTCTAAAAATTTACTCTGCATAATGAAAACGTGTAGCGTTGTGGTCCTCATTCAGAAGGTGAAATTATAAAAAAGTCATATTCGCATCCTGTTGTCAGATTTCAATTCGTGCAAATTTCCACGAATCATCGAAATACTATTTTTTACAATTACCATGCCACCGGAATGCCGACCTGTGGAGAGTGCTGCTGACGGGTCGTACATCACCATGCAAACGCAACTCCTGATGATAGTGAATATTGTGCATGCAGGGCTGGGAATATAATCCCGTCACTGAAATTTTATGGATTCAGAATATCTGCCTGCATCTTCAATCAGATAATACCTGGGGAATTTATGAGAAGAGACCCCGGCGGTGCGCGACGTATCCCGACGGGGATATTCCTCTCCCGGAAGGATGTTCGTTTTCAACAGAACCCATCTTGCTTATTCGCTTTCTGTTGGCATAGAAGGAGGGCGGGGTATAGTATCTGATTATTTCAAAATGTGTATCAAAATCTGTTTTTTGGGAATAATCTTAATCATTTCCTCGTGTACAGGAAAAAGATAGGGTGTTCTTATTTATGGAGATTCAGAACAAAACGGGAGATCAGGAATGCAATTGTTATCGGAAGGACGACCAGGATCAGAAGAAATGGAACGCATACCATTGGCTTCAATTAAATGCGGAGATCTGGGCATGGATTGTTCTTTCGAAGTAAAGGGAACAACAGAACGAGAGATCATACGACAACTCATCGAACACATAGAATCTGAACATAATATTCCTGTATTAACTGCTGACGTTCTTTTTCGAATAAAAAAAGGAATAAAAAAATATTAATTTTAATCTTTGTGTTCAGAAGAGTACGCTTATTTTATTGTTCCAAAAATTGTCTCAAAATCTGTTTTTTGAGAACGGTTTTATGTATTTTCATTTCGATGAGTCATAAGAGCGATGACTCCACACTATCATTCTGCGCCCCAACTCCGAAGGACGAGCTCTCCAGTGCCATGAAGGAACCCGGAAACACCTGGAATGGGCGGAGTATATCCGCCCTATAATTTTAAAGCGTTGCAAAGACGTTTATATCCCCTTCAGTTGGCAGATCTCATATACTGAAAGGAGGGTTCTATCCTCACCGAAAAAATTGTATTTTCCTTTATTGGTGGATTCTCGTTTTTTGGGCAGCCATTTCCTGATCTGAGGGCAAATACTGATTATGAAAATCGGACTTGTATTTGCGAATGTAAATTTTTCCACTCAGGCAATCACGATTTGGACATTCTCTATATTTTTGTCCGAATTCTTTTGCTTCCCATCCTGGTTGCTTCGGGTCTGATATTTGTCCTTTACCTTTGCATATTTTACATGAGACCCAGGGCATACATGACTCCCACAAAAGGTTTGTATGATTTTTATTATTTTGAACGTATTGGTTTTGTTCTCGTGGCAGTTAGCATATAATCAAAGGGTTCTTTTGTCGAACCCGGAGCGGTTTGTGAATTCAATATCCATGTGCTTTTAATTCCTTAGGTATGGTTCTGTTCAGGTTGATCTCCTGTAAAGAGTGTAATTATAAGACTGGAGACAAATGTTGGCTTTACGGCAGGATGACACTTGGCCAACAATTAAAAAAACGTGTGAGGGGTTGTGAGAATTATCGCCCATGGTGGATGATGGACTCACTACCTCCTTATCATTAAACCATCATACCCGGTCCTGGACCCTCGCGTTCTTCACCGAGCGTTCTGTTAAAAGATGGGATTTCCCATGATGAGGGAAATTAACGCAAGGATAATCAGGATGATAATAATCCACTTTGCAATTGTCCATGCTATCCTTCCGATAAATCCAAGAATTACAAATATAACGGCAATGATGATAAACAGTATACCAAGCGTTAAGAGCCAGTCCATAATTTACTTCCTTTAAAATGTCTGTTCACTACCTTTGGTTTTATAATTTGCGCTGAATTCGACTCTGGAGAAGATAGTTTTAAAAAACTTGAAGCTTCACAGAAACCTTCATGGTTGCATTCAGTTGGCATTGGCAGGGACACTCGCACCGATGTGGACATCAGGCATGAGGATGAAGATCTGGGCCTTATGTTTCCATGTATCGGGATCAACGCTCTGCGGTACTTGATCGGGTAAGAAGCCAGGGGATAAGATTTTTGCAGTGCCTTCGCGTCACGAGATGGGATACTGGCCGAACAGGGGGTCCGGGACCGGATACATCTTCGCGTCTACCCCCCCTGGCTGGAGACTGAAAAGAAAGAGAGGAACATCTCCCATCATCCAAGTTTCCACACTGCCTTATTCTGATAGTCGAGATTACTTACCACGTATGTCGTATTGGGAGAGAATGTCGCCGGTATCTCATAGATGAGATACCCCTCTGCCTTGTTACTTTCACCGGGCTGGACGTACCCGACGACTCCACCCCGCCCGATCTGGTAATCGTATTGCGTCCCGGGAACCTTATCAATAATCACATCGGAACCTTGGACTGGCGAATAATTGTAGAGCGTCCCGTTACTGTTCACCACGAACTGTTTTGCTGAGGGAGCATATACTGCATTTTTCCCGGTATTCAGGACACGGACATACACGAAAAGGAACGTGTTACCTTCCTGAGGCTTCTCCATCGTGTAGCCACGCTGGAGCTCAAGGGGCTGTGATGCTGCTGCCTGCCCGCCGGGGCTGTTCCATGACGGTGACGTCCAGTTGAAGCCTGGTTTTATGTCATACCCGTAGACCGTTGCCTTCCCGATCATATCCGCACTCCCGAAGGTGGCGTACTCGTTTTGGGCCAGCGCATTCGGAAAGGGGACGACGGCTGGGGTTGGCGAGAGTGTCACTACTGCAGCGGTAGTGATAGCTGGAGTCGGTGCCGGGACCTGCGGGGATGTACTGGTGCATCCCGTGATAAGGAGTACAATAAACAGAACTCCAAAAAATGTGATTGTATACCTGATGTTCATGCAAACACTCCGCTCAGGGGGATCGTGCATCTATTTCGGGGGGAAGCATCCGTTTGAGGAGGATATCCGGTACCTGTTTTGAGGTGCGCACTGCCATATCGAAGTACGCCCGGTTGTCCCGCTCACCTTTATATTTCAGGTTAATTACATAGTTGGTATCCATAAGCGTGATTACGCCAAGGGTTTTTATTACCCCTCGCCGTTCAGATATAACTCTTTCCTCACCTACCACCAGTTTCTGTTTGGCGCCATCAATATCCGTAATGAGCTCGTTTTCGAACCACATTACGTTGATGCGGGAATTGCCGAGGGTAGTTGTCTGGCCTTCAGGAAATGAAACCGCATAGTTTGTCGTGAACGGTAACGGGGTTCCCGGGGTTACACTGGTAACCGTCTCACTCAGTGAGAACCAGGCAATGGCAGCAAAGACGATAACAATAACAACAAGGGCAATGATGATCCATGTGACCGAACCTCCCTTTGCCTTTTGCCGTGCCCGTTCCTGTTCCAGTCCCTGTTTCCGTCCCTTCTCTGTAGCCTGTTCACGTTCCTTC
>DATMWO010000071.1:0-4584 GCA_035562475.1 Methanoregula sp. | reverse complement strand
CATCTGACCGTGGATATTGGAGGGAGCCCCGGAATCAACTGCCGCGGATTCTGCGAATATTGTTATTTTAAGAAAGTCCGGGGTGTCCAGCCCCTTGGGTGCAGGTACTGTCTGCCGTTTAAAAAAGGCTGTGATTACTGTACCCGTGGAATCAGGGAAGAGTACAGCGGGTTTAAGGATCTCAAGACAATAGCGGATGAAACGCTTGCAAACCTTCAGGGAAAAAGCGGGGATCTTGAACGGATCACCATCAGCGGTGGAGGGGATCCCAGCTGCTATCCCCGGTTCAATGAACTGATTGAACTCCTCGGCAGCATGGAGGCACCTCTCCATATTGGATATACGAGCGGTAAAGGCTGGGATGATCCGGCCATTGCAGATCTGCTCATTGACAATGGTCTTTCCGAATTGTCCTTCACGGTCTTTGCAACAGATCCCGCTCTCAGAAAGCGCTTCATGCACGATCCGACTCCCGATGTTTCTCTTACAATTCTCGAAAAATTGTGCAATAATGTTGATGTATATGCAGCTGCCGTTATCCTGCCGGGAATCAATGACGGGCTCGTGCTTGAACAAACCTGCGAATGGCTCCAGGACCGTGGAGCAAAAGGTATAATCCTGATGAGGTTTGCCAATGCTGCAGAACAGGGACTTATTCTTGGTAATGGTCCCATCATCAACAATCAGAAAGTCCAGACGGTTGAATCATTCCGGGATCTCATTTCCGGCCTGGATCGCAGGTTTACCATAAAAATCTCCGGGACCCCTCTGTGGGATCCTGATATCGGTTCACCATTTGCTATTCTCAACGAACCCGATTTAATAAAAAATCTCCCCCGAATACAGCGCCGGGCATCAGTGATCAGCGGGAGTATTGCAGCACCGTATATTGAAAAAGTTCTGGCTTCGTGTGGATCAAAAGTTCCCGTTACTCCGGTAAACAAGGAAATTGCGTGTCTGATCACAATTACTGATTTACATGAATTGGACCTTTCTGGTCTTGAACCCGTTGTAATTATTCCTGGTCGGGCCTTCGTTCACGATGCAGAAGCACAGGATGTGCTCTCTTCTGATGGTATCGATCGCCAGGTAATCCGGGGTCCCGAAATGCTGACTGCGGATGCTGAAACAAGTATGGGGATGACCCATGAACAGGTTCTTGAGATGGAGATGGATGGATTTGCGGACTTGATCCGTACGATAAACCGGTACGGAAAATAACCGATTTTTTTGGCTCTTTTGGAAATGCTCAATAACAAGCTCAACGCTCACGGGGTTTCACCCCTTCGCTTTGCCCCCCCGGAATGCGACAACTTCTGAACAGGTAGTACGTAATAATCGTGATAAGCGCAGGTGCGTATAGACGGACAGGTACTATCCCCTCTGTCTTCTTACCTGGGTATTGTATTTCAAATCATCGAAAAGGAATTGTACAGAGCCATTTTTATAATTCTTCGATATCTCTGGTAAAAAAGAGGATTTTATATCAGTGCTGCCGTGATGCCAATCACACCGGACTGGATAATTACCGCAACCGCAATGATTACACCGCCCATCATAAGAGCGACTGCCACATTGCCTTTTTTGATCTCAGCGAACTCGTCAACCCCTTTTGTCAGTTTGTCGAGAATATACAGGGCAAGGTAGATCGCTCCGACGGCCAGCACAATACCGAGAATAAGCTGGATGAATGCCGTACCAATAGCGAGGAGTCCATCGACAGATAAAATTCCTACGTTTATTGCCTTGTTGATACCTACGGAAAGCCCCGATACCCCGGACTGTACTACAAGGGCAATTGCGACAAAAACTGCTGCAACAATAATTCCTACGGCAACATTCCCTCGTGCGATTTCTTTCTCTTCATCCATATTTTTGTTGATTTTACTGAGCACTGCAAAACCAATGTACAGTGCCAGGACGGCAAAAATAATGGAAATAATTAACTGGATTAATCCTACAACAACGTTTGTTAACAGCATAGTCTCACTTCAATGTACGTAACTTTGTTGGGTGATGCGGTAAATAAATTTATCGCCGGTGAAAATAAAAAAACCACAAAATTCTCAGGATGTTCTGACCTGGAAGAGAGAGGGGAAGTTTTTAAAAAACCGGGTAAACTGAGTGTATTTAAGAACTATTTACTATGCTGCGGGAGGGTTACGATCCCCCGATCTCCAGATCTCTCAAAGCTATGAATACATGATTGTATTCCTAAACCCTATGAGTCTGGCGCCCTAACCAGCTAGGCCACCGCAGCACAAAAGTGCATAGTATGAACGCCGTAAAAACTATTAAAGGTTCTGATGATGAGTTTTAACCGAACATCAGTCCTTTTTTGGTTGAAGGTACATGTTGACTGCAGCGGATATCGCAGCAACCTTTTTCCCTTCTCCAAACGATCCTGCGAGTGTCTGCATACGTGTCTCTTCGTCGCGTTTATACCGATCGAGCGTGTTGAGGATATGCTCCTCTTGTAAAAAGTGCGTGTGGGTATTTCCAGCAATATACTGCTGGTTGTTCATAATTGCATAGTGGAGGGGGAGCGTAGTTTTGATCCCAAGAATGATATATTCAGAAATTGCACGACGCATCCTTGCTATTGCTTCAACTCTTGTCCTGTCCCAGGCACAAAGCTTTGCGATCATTGAGTCATAATTGGGGGGGATCCTGTATCCCATATGGATGCCACTGTCAATCCTTATGCCAGGTCCGCCCGGTGAACGATAACGGGTAATTTTTCCAGGATCAGCGGAAAAATTATTAAGGGGATCTTCTGCGTTAATTCTGCATTCAATTGCATGCCCCCGGATGGTGAGATCGGACTGGTCAAAGGGAAGTGTCTCACCAGCGGCAATTGCGATCTGTTGCCTTACAATATCAACACCCGTGATAAATTCAGTTATCGTATGTTCGACCTGGAGGCGTGTGTTCATTTCCATAAAATAATACTTATCGTCACTATACAGGAACTCAACAGTTCCTGCATTTGTATAACCGGATACTTCGGCAACCTTCAGCGCTGATGCGGACATCCTGTCACGCAAATCCGGAGTCATGACAGGTGAGGGAGCCTCCTCGATGAGTTTCTGGTGACGGCGCTGGATTGAACATTCGCGGTCATAGAGATGGACGGCATTGCCGTGCTCATCTGCCAGTACCTGTAATTCTATGTGCCGGGGTTTTACCAGATATTTCTCAATCAAGATCGTCGCGTCGCCGAATGCTGACTCTGCAATCCGCATGGCAGCAGCAATAGCCTCTTCCAGGCTCTGCTCATCATTGACGATCTGCATGCCAATACCTCCGCCACCGGCGCTTGCCTTGATAATAACCGGGTAGCCTATTCCCGTGGCAACCTTTTTTGCATCATCGATGCTTTTAACGCCGCCTTCTGTACCGGGGACGACAGGAACACCTGCAGCCTTCATCATCTGTTTGCTCCCGATCTTCGATCCCATTGCCTTTATCGTCTTCCAGCCCGGGCCGACAAAGGTGACATTTTCATCCTTGCAAATCTTTGCAAACCGGTAGTTCTCCGCTAAAAATCCATAACCGGGGTGTATCGCTTCTGCACCACTCTTTTTTGCGATATCAACGATCCTCTCAATGTTGAGATAACTTTTTGAGGGATGGGCCTCCCCAACCAGAAACGCTTCATCGGCATATTTGACATGAAGGGCGTTATTATCCGCGGATGAGTAGATCGCTACCGTCTCAATACCCAGTTCCCGGCATGCCCGCATAACACGGATAGCAATTTCTCCGCGGTTTGCGATCAGGAGTTTTTCAAAATATTTCATTGCACCACCAGCAGGACGTCTCCGCTCTGGACGACATCGCCGGTATCCACAAAGATCTCGGTGACCTTTCCGTCAACCGGGCTATGGATGGGATTTTCCATCTTCATGGCCTCAAGCACCAGAAGGGTATCACCCTTTTTCACCGTGGCACCACGGTTCACGAGAACGGTAAGCACCATTCCCTGCATATTGCTTTTTATGCCTCCGGCAATGTCGCCCCTCGGTATCTTTTGCGGAGTAATGCTTGCTACCTCAACTTTACTTCCACCAACAGAAATAATTCGGACAGAGAAGACTTCACCGTCCACTTCCACTTCCATCATGCTGGGCATCCCTGTATCAGGTTTTGTCACCGTCTGCTTTTTGGGTATTTCTTCCAATAACCGTTCCCCTTTGAGGAATGACGGTGCAATGGCAGGATAGAGGATATAGGTCAGGACGTCTTCTTCCTTTTTGACAAGCCCGGCTTTCTCTGCCTCAGCTTTCATGCTTTCATAAGCCGGTTCCAGCAGGTCCGCGGGGCGAATAGTGATGACTGCATCATCCCCGATGATAAGCTTCCGGATCTCATCAGTAACCGGTGCGGGGGACTTTCCATAGAGTCCGTGAACATAGTCTTTGACTTCTTTTGTGACATTCCGGTACCGCTGACCGTTTACCAGCACGTTGAGAACCGCTTGAGTACCCACAATCTGACTGGTGGGAGTGACAAGGGGCGGATAGCCGAGATCTTTTCTTACCCGCGGAATTTCTTCGAGCACCTCATCCATCCGGTTGAGTG
>DATMWO010000070.1:0-4280 GCA_035562475.1 Methanoregula sp. | reverse complement strand
CCGGTCTTCGTATTCACCGGTGACAAGCGGGCGCAGCTTAATCCGGTCGGTAAAGCCAACCAGCGTGTTTTCGTTTGCTACACAGATTGCAAAAGGACCATTCATGAGGGCGGATCCATACGCAAGACGAATTGCCCTGTTGAGTTCCTGCTCCTTTGCCGGCATCCGGTCAATTTCCTCCCAGAAAGGTGGTGCAAGCGCCCGCACCGCCATCTTTTCAGAGAGCCCGTGTTTTCGTATCAGCAGGTCAACAAGATAAGCTACCACTTCTGTGTCGGTATACATCGTACATTTGTACCCGTAGCTTTCAATGTACCGCCGGTTGGTACCGTAGGAAGTTATCTCGCCGTTATGGACAACACTCCAGTTCAGGAGATTGAAAGGATGTGCGCCTCCCCACCAGCCAGGAGTATTGGTCGGGTACCGGTTATGGGCTAGCCAGAGATATCCTTTATAATCCTGAATCCGGTAGAAGTCTGCAACATCCTCAGGCCAGCCTGCAGCTTTGAATACACCCAGATTTTTACCGGAAGAGAAGATGAGAGCCCCATTCTTTTCCGCGTTGACCTTCATGACAAGGTGGGTAACGATGTCTTCATCTGGTGTGGTACTTTTTGGCATCAGGCTCCGGTCCGGGCGGAGAAAATAACGCCAGGGTGTATGAACTTTCCGGATATTGGGCTGCTCATACGTTTTGATCTGTTCATCGTGGACGATAGTTCCCCATTTCTCGAGCAGAGTGTCAAGTGAAACTTTGTTTTCACGGATATTATCAAAAAAAACATGCAGCGCGAAATAATCCTTATATTCAGGGTAGATTCCGTATGCCACATACCCGGCGCCCTCGCCACTCCCCCGCTCATTCATCATGGAGAGCGCCTCTTTTATTTTGGCACTATCCAGACTCTCACGGTGTTTGTCCAGAACTCCTATAATACCGCACATATTATCACAATATAGAATGATCTTGTAATGATGAACATATGTTCATACTATAATGAACATTCGTTCAATCAGATTGGTTGAATAAGTATAAATACAAATGGGTGGAACATGTCTTCCAATATGCCAGCAGACGTAACAAAACTTTTGAAGAAAATTGAGGCGGACAAAATAAAATTTATCCGTCTTCAGTTCACTGACATCCAGGGTCAGCCGAAAAACGTCTCGATCCCGGTTATTCAGGCGGAGAAAGCACTGACCGAAGGTATCTGGTTCGATGGATCCTCCATCGAAGGATTTGCCCGGATTGAAGAGTCCGACATGATGCTCAAGCCAGACCCGGCAACGTATGCTGTCCTTCCCTGGAGACCCCAGGAAGGAAAGGTGGCCCGGTTCATCTGTGATGTCCAGACGTACGGTAATAAACCATTTGATGGTGATCCCAGGTTCATTCTACGCAAAACTATTGCTGAAGCAGCAAAGATGGGTTTTGCATTCAATACAGGACCTGAACTCGAATTTTTCCTCTTTAAAATGTATGATGGTATACCCACCACCGAGTTCGAGGATCACGGTGCCTATTTCGATCTTGCACCTACAGACTCTGCAGAGGACGTCAGACGAGATGTTGTCCTTGCTTTGAGTGATATGGGATTTGAAATTGAAGCCTCACATCACGAAGTCGCTGACAGTCAGCACGAAATCGACTTCAAATATGGCGATGCCCTAACCACCGCAGATCGTGTTATTACCTTCAAATTTGCTACCAAGTCGATCGCCCTTCAGTACGGGTTGCACGCAAGCTTTATGGCAAAACCTATTGCGGGCATCAATGGCAGCGGAATGCACACGCATGGGTCATTAGCAAAGAATGGCAAGAATGCTTTTTTTGATCCCAACGGGGAAAATCAACTTTCAGATACTGCAATGTATTACATTGGGGGTATTCTGAAACATGCAAAAGCAATCACACGAGTTGCAAATCCTACCATCAACTCATATAAGCGACTGGTACCCGGTTACGAGGCTCCCTGTTATATTTCGTGGAGTGCAGCCAACCGCTCAGCACTGGTTCGTGTACCAGCTGCCCGTGGTAACAGTACGCGTGCCGAATTCCGCAGCCCGGACCCTATGTGCAACCCGTATCTCACCTTTGCCTGCATGCTTGCAGCAGGACTTGATGGCATCAAAAACAAGGTTATGCCTCCTGAAAGCACGAACACGAACATCTATCATCTCGATGAGAAAGCCCGTAAGAGACTCCATATTGACATGCTTCCTGGCAGCCTTATGGAATCCAACGCAGCTCTCCTCAAAGACGATGTACTTTGCAAAACCCTGGGTGATCATGTGGTCACAAATCTCTCAAGTATTGCACAGATGGAAACCGATTCCTTCCGGCTTGCGGTTCACCCGTGGGAACTGGATCGTTATCTGGCAACATATTAATTTTTTCGACCACCTCTTCCAGGGAAAATCTCGGTAATTTCTCAATCCCTCCTGTTATCACCGGACTTTTTATCCGGGATTATGCAGGGTAACGGGAATTGGATCAGGTAAAATGGCACTATGATCATCATACCAAGCGTATGCTTTCTATGGCATCATGAAAGCCCGACGCGGTTGCTTTCTGCGCGACAGGGAAGGGTCGGCCAGATTCTCTAAAGCCCCATTACCTGTAATCTGCATTTTCCTCAAATACTGGTACTAGGGTGGAAAATGGCATTCGATTCAGCAACAACAGTATGGCTTATGGTGTCTGCAGCGCTTGTGATGCTGATGATACCGGGCGTAGGTCTTTTCTATGCCGGACTTGTTCGCAGGAAGAATATCATCTCGATGATCGCGCTTTCTTTTGTCGTGCTCGCTGTCATCAGTATTTTCTGGATGGTGATTGGGTACTCGCTCGCTTTTGGCCCGGATATTGGCGGAGTTATCGGGAACCTCGATTATGCCTTCCTGAACGGAGTCGGAACAGATGCCGGAGAGAAAGGATATCCTCCACTGGGATTCATGGTCTTCCAGCTCTTCTTTGCAGCAGTGACCTTAACCATCATAACATCTGGGGTGGCAGAACGCGTCAGGCTCTCTTCATTTATTGTGTTCATGCTCCTTTGGACAACATTTGTCTATTGCCCGATTGCCCACTGGGCATGGGGAGGAGGGTGGGCGCAATCGATGGGACTGCTGGATTTTGCCGGAGGTACTGTGGTTGAGATCTGTTCGGGGTTTTCCGCACTTGCTATTGCCCTTGTGATTAAAAGCCGGGCCGGCTTTGGAAAATATTCGATGGAGCCGTACAATATCCCCCTGGCTCTGATCGGGGCTGCACTGCTCTGGTTCGGCTGGTTCGGTTTTAATGCGGGCAGTGCACTTGCGGTGAACGGAGTAGCAGTTATTGCATTCGTAAATACCAATGCTGCTGCCGCTGCAGGCACGCTCGCATGGATGGGAGCCAGCTGGTATCATGGAAAACCAAGTTCGCTGGGCATGGTGAGCGGGGCGATAGCCGGCATGGTTGCAATTACACCCGCAGCAGGATATGTTACACCAATGGTTTCGATCCTGATTGGTATTGTTGCCGGCCTGATCTGCTATGGGGCAATGTTATTCCGGATAAGGAAAGAACTCGATGAGAGCCTTGACGCATGGGCAATCCATGGTATGGGTGGCCTCTGGGGGACAATAGCCACCGGCGTATTCGCGGCTATGGCTGTTTGTGGAATCTCCGGTCTGGTTGAAGGTAACACGCAGCAGTTTATGATAAATGGAGTTTCCGCACTGGCAGCGCTTGTCTTTTCCTTTGTTATCACCTATATTATCGCTAGTATCATTGACCGTACCATGGGACTGCGGGTATCATCGGATGAAGAGTACGTGGGGATGGACATATCGCAGCATGGCGAGCGGGTCTGAGGTCATCATCATGAAAATGGTAAAAGCAATTATCAAACCGGAACGGTTTGAACTTGTAAAAAAAGCACTCGAAGAAAAGGGGGTGACTGCCATGACTGCCACAGAAGTCCAGGGACGGGGAGAGCAGAAAGGAATTACGCTCGAGTATCGGGGAAAGCAGATGATCGTGGATATGCTTCCCAAGATTCAGATCGAGATCATCGTGCGGGACAAGGAGGTAGACGAACTTATCGCAACCATTATCGGCGCTGCAAGGACCGGCAGGATCGGCGATGGTAAGATCTTTGTCCTGCCGGTCGATGCTGCTATCAGGGTCCGGACCGGTGAGATGGAACGCTGACAGGCTGCCCGTTTTATTCAAACCGGCCATCAATGCGCGCCGACTTTTTCTCTTTTCCCTTTGCTTCGGATTTGTTTTGTAT
>DATMWO010000069.1:0-8974 GCA_035562475.1 Methanoregula sp. | reverse complement strand
AGAAGCGTGTCCCTCCGTTGGAGAAGCGATCCGGCATGGATCACCATACCGGATTCCGGTGAGAGAAACTATAGCTGACGGTATCCGGGTGGCAGAGACAGGTAAATACACGCTACCTGTCATACAGCACTATGTCGATCATCTTGCACTTGCATCTGAAGATGAGATCGCTGACGCGATGCTCCTGCTGCTCGAACGCAAACATGTAGTTGCCGAAGGTGCGGGTGCTGTGCCGCTTGCCACATTACTGAACGGTTCCATTGATGTTCAGTCCGGCAGTACGGTTGTGCTCGTGATTAGTGGGGGAAATATTGAAAGTGCCCAGCTCTTCCGGGTCATCCGCCAATCTCTTGCCCGGAAGGGACGAACCATGCACTTTTCAGTAATTCTGGATGACCGGCCTGGATCTCTGGCACGCCTCCTTGCCGTGATCGCAAAGGAGCAGGGCAACATTCTCCATATCCACCATATGCCGGGAGAGGGTGGTTTACCCGTGCAGATGGCGAGAGTGAGCATTGATCTGGAGACACGAGGTTGGGAACATATCGAAGCATTCAAAAAAACGTTGGCCGATAATGGATATGAAATCCTTATGGGATAAATCCCAGACCCTTCACATCCTATTTTTTTAAAAAGTTACAGCTCACCTGTACCTTTCCAGTAGTCATATTCATGCTTCCAGATATCTTTATTGAACATCACCAGTCGCCTGAAGTACTCCCTGCGTTCTGCGTGTTGTTTTTCCTGAACCGGATCCTTCCATGTAGACGTGATTGCATCAACCAGTTTTCTGCCCAGCTCTTTTGCCTCCTTTTCTGCAGGCACAATCGCGTTCGGGTCGGCACCTACAATCACCGCCACCTTGCCGACAGTTGTCGCACCGAGATGCAGCATCGTCGCGTTCATATAATCCGCAACCTCGTCTGCCATGGAACCCCCTGCTGTGGAGACCGCGCAACCGTACTTTCCCGTGAAGGACTGGCAGTGGATCGAATCCGCCATCCGGTCGAACATGGTTTTGATCTGGGCAGTGACAGAGTTGATATAATTTGGTGAGCCCCAGACAATACCTTCTGCGTCCAGCATCTTTTCCAGGAGGGCACGGAAATCATCATCGTGGATGCACTCCCCCTTTGCGTAACATGAACCGCACGCCGTGCAGTATTTGATTTCAAGGCCGCAGATGTCCACAAAGGTTACATCAGCCCCTGCCTGACGAGCTCCCTCAAGGACTCCCAGAACAAGCCTGCGTGTCTGGCTCTTTTCCCTTTTCGGACTCCCGTTGATACCAATAATCTTCATAATCAGCTCTCCATGTAGTGATTTCACTATCGAAGTATAAAGATGTGCACGAGGAGAGTCCCCCTATTTCACTGTGCCACATATAAGGGATGATGATGGAGAACCTGAATGGAAAAAAAGATTACGCTCGGTTTTTTACAGGGTCATAACACGGCGGGAAAATGATATCTGCATATCGGGATAATCCTATGACTGATATGAGCGGAATGAGAGAGAGAATGTATTATCATATCTCAAAAAACCGATTGGAAACTATGGTCGATGGCATCTTTGCCATTGCAATGACTATTCTCGTACTTGGGATTGATCCCCCAAAACCGGATATATCCCAGGCTCAGGAAGTGCTTCCCAACCAAATTTTCGACATTATTCCGGAAATCTTTTTTTTTATTATCGCTTTTTTGATTCTTGCAGGGTTCTGGCTGGATCATCACCACCAGTTTCATTTCGTCCGCAACGTCGATTCCCGTTTGCTCTGGATTAACATATTCCTGCTTATTTCTGTTGTCCTTATACCATTTTCCACCGACGTGGCTGGAGACTACCCCGATATCCTGATTGCCGTGCTGCTCTTCCACATCAACATTCTTATCGTCGGGCTCATTTTTACATACCACCTTCACTATATCTCACAATCCAGATACCTGCTCGATCCCGAGGCTGACAGTAAATCCCTGAAGGTACTTTTTCATCAATCCCTGCTGATACCAGTTATCGCTTTGCTAGCTGCGACCATTTCATTTGTAAATCCTTTTGTATCGTTGCTGGTTTACCTGATAATTCCGTTCGCCAGGTATTTTGTCGAACGGTTCGGTTCCTGAACCATCCAGAATAGTAAAAATCAGAAGTTTGCCACAAACCACACACAGTTGGATGAACACCTTTACACGACCATGATTCCGGTATTTTTCTGGATAGGCACAAGTAACTATTTTTATCAGCGCAATGCCGTATGTATAGACTGAGGGGACAAGAAAAGCAATGAATACAGAAAATGAGTCCGGGCTTGAAGACATGTCTGATCTGGAGAAGGATCTGGAGGACAGGAATGCGCTGGCCCTGGATATCCGCAGGGACGCGGGACTTGAGGGTTTGGTTGGCAACCTCAATGCGGTGATTATCGCCACAGAACCTGACCACCTGGTGCCTGCTGTGTACGAACTTCTCAGATATACCGGTCTATCCTGTGTTGAAGCTTTTTTCGAACAGGAGTTTCAGAGCTATGTGCTGAGTATTCGAGGCTCCGCATCAGTCATAGTCCGTTCACGGGATTTGGTGGAGAACCCGTTTATTGAGCTTAACAAAGCACGGATGACTGGATCCCTGCCTAACACACGTCTGGAGACGTTTGTCTTTGACGCGAAGAACATTCAGGATTATGTTGCCATCCAGAAGGAGCGGGGTGTGAAATTCCTGACCTCTTCACCCATTGAATCAGAAAACTTTTCGTTCATCCAGACTGTCCCGTCACGATTCACCGGAAACTCCCTCGGATTTATTGAGTGGCACGGTAAGGATCGTATATACGTCCCACGGTTGGGGACCAGCATTTCTCCGGACATTCTAAAACCTGCATACCGGCACCTTAAAAATATCTCCGTTCTCGATCATACGGCAACGAGGGTCCGGGCTCAGGACCGCACTGACGCGATCCTTGAATTTGTTGCGCTCACCAACTACCATTATGACTTTGCCGTCCACGTCAAATCACTCAACTCGATCACAAGTGTCGCACGTCGTAACCCTGACGACTTCGCGATGGTCTTTACATCAGGTATTACCCGATTTACAAACGATGAGGGATCAGGCCCTACTGAGAAGTTCATTCAGAATTACGGAACCCGGGTCCACCATATGGCGTTCCGGACCATTGATATCGAAGCAACCGTTGAGACCCTGAAAAAAGATGGAATGGCATTCCTCCTCGATCTTGTGGGTTCAGAGAGCGAGGGACTCAGACAGATTTTCTCTGAACCTTCTCAAAACACCCTGATCGTGAACGAATATATCCAGCGCTATGGTGACTTCGATGGGTTCTTTACGAGAAACAATGTGGAGCGGCTGACTCAAGCAACGGAGAAACAATGAGTTCCTCCCATAAATAAAAAATTATTAAGCAATAGATTCAGTTTTTTTCGCAGTTAACGCCAGATTCATCATCTTTTGCTGTGTAAAGAGTTGTGATCAACTATGTCAAACCGGAAACACTTCCTGATCGTGCTCGCCACAGTCGTGCTCATGCTTGCAGCAGTCCTTGCAAGCGGTTGTATGAGCTCCCCGGCAACAGTACCGTCAGGGGATATAAAAAAGTTCAGTTCAACAGACGAAATCCGCGATTACATTAAGAACAATACTCAGCTCGTACAGGATGAAAATTACCGGACCGACGGAGCATTGGTAGCAGCTCCTGCCCCGGTCACAGCAGCTCAGGAGTCTGTGGCAAAGGGGGTTTCCATACCTGGTGCATTCCCGTCAGCCGGTAGCATAGGGTCTCCCGATTACTCGCAGACCAATGTGCAGGTTGCCGGTGTCGATGAGCCGGATTTCGTTAAGAATGATGCACGGTATATCTACGTGATCTCTGGCAATACGCTCACAATTGTGGATGCGTACCCTGCTACATCTGCATCTGTCCTTTCAAAGACCGAACTTGAGGATACCCCCCGCGAGATATTCATCAACGGTGACCGGCTCGTACTCCTTAAGACCGGTATATCGGACAGAGAACCTAGTGGCACACCGCAGGGAACGGATATCGCAGCAAAAATTGCCATGATGCCCCCGCTGTACCCGTATTACCGCTCTGAACCGGTTACCTATGCTGTGTTCTATGATATCAGTGACCGGGCACACCCGAAAGTCCTCAGAGACTATACTATTGACGGGGATTACGTGAACGCCCGCATGATTGGCAGTACGGTGTACCTGCTCTCCCGTGAATCGGTGTACCCGTACAATGACCGGATCATAGTTCCTGCAGTGCGGGAGAATGCAAAAATTGTCGTTACTCCTGATGTCTACTACTTCGACAATCCCGAACGGCAGTATGACTTTACCACCGTCACTTCATTTGATGCCAGAAACGGTGTCACAAAGGATGCAAAAACGTACCTTATTGGCAGCGGTAATATCCTCTATGTCTCACCTGATGCAATGTACGTGAGTTACCAAAAGTACCACAATGTATACCGGCCGATGAGGGGGCTGGCAGAACCTGTCCTCGATGTGGTGCAAAGTTCCGGTGGATCCGCTTCCGGTATTACACAGGGATCATCACCCACTGTCGCAGCAGATTTCAACACAATGAGCGAGAGTGAGAAGCAGGCTGTCATAGCAGAGATGAAGAGCGGGGAGCAGGAAGCAATCCGCAAACGCGAGATCGACCAGAGCACTACCCTGATCCATAAGATCGGGATCGACAACGGTGCAATCACTTACCTCGCGAAAGGGGAGGTGCCGGGATATCTTAAGAACCAGTTCGCGATGGATGAGTATGGGGGTAATCTCCGCGTAGCGACAACATCAGACGTCTGGACGAGCCGCGGGCAGTACGAGTATAATAACGTCTTTGTGCTTGATGGTGTAATGAAGACGATCGGCTCACTTACCCATATTGCCGAACAGGAAAAAATTTACTCGACCCGGTTTATCGGGGACCGGCTCTACATGGTCACCTTCAAACGAATTGATCCTTTCTTTGTTATCGATCTTTCAACTCCCTCAAGCCCGAAGATCCTTGGTAAACTCAAGATCCCCGGCTACTCTGATTACCTGCATCCTTATGACAAGAACCATATCATTGGCGTTGGCAAGGAAACAGCATCCAATGATTGGGGCGGGGTCTCGACAAAGGGGCTGAAACTTGCGTTGTTCGACGTATCTGACGTTGAGCACCCCAAGCAGATCGACAAGGTGGAGATCGGTGATTCCGGTACAGACTCTGCCGCGCTCTCGGATCACCGGGCATTCCTGTTTGACAAAAACAAAAACCTGCTCGTGATCCCGGCACGGGTTGTCAAAACGATTGATATGCCGGAAAAGTACAGCGGCGACCAGCAGCGGATCTGGTACGGGGCATACGTGTTCGGTGTCACTCCTGAGAAAGGTTTTGACCTGAGGGGATCGATAGAGCACAGCACCGGAGGGGGGTACGCGTGGTATGGTTCACCGTACGAAGTAAAACGCTCGCTCTATATCGGGGATACTCTCTATACTCTCTCACAAAAACAGATCCTTGCCAATTCCTTAAGCAGGATCAATACTACCATCGCCACCATCCAACTGCCCGGGCAAGGGGATGTGCTTTACCCGGAAATGAGAGGAATTTAAAAAGGAAAAATTTTTTTTTGAGGCTGTGCGCTTTTACCAGAATCCTGCAATCTGTAAATATAAGCCGGGTGAATTAATTTGCGATTCCCATAAAATCCATTATCCCCTGCGCCCCATAGGTATAGGACTTCATCATGCGAATTCCCATACAATCAGTAACACCTGCAAGCGGACAAGCAGAAATCTGCGGCTGGGTCCATGAGGTCCGGGATCTCGGGGGTCTTGCCTTCTTTTTGATCCGCGACCGTACCGGAATCATCCAGGTCACCATCCCGAAAAAGAGAGCTTCAGAGGCTGTGCTTGCCGCTGCAAAACAAGTCTCCCGCGAATCTGTTGTACGAGTTGCAGGGATGGTAAAAGCTATCGACAAGGCACCAGGTGGACGGGAGCTTGTTCCTGAGGTGTTCGAGATCATCAGTTTGGCTGACAGTCCACTCCCCCTGGATGTTGTAGAGAAGGTGCCGGCTGACCTGGACACAAGGCTTGACGCCCGTTTTCTGGACGCCCGAAGACCCCGGGTCGCTGCAGTTTTCCAGATCCGGAGCGCCGCAACTCACGCCATTAACCAGTACCTCCATCAGGAAGGTTTCATCAATATCACCACTCCCAAGATAGTAGCAGCCGCGACAGAGGGCGGGACGGAGCTTTTCCCTATTGCCTACTTTGACAAAGAGGCATTCCTCAACCAGAGCCCACAACTCTACAAACAGATGATGATGGCGGCAGGATTTGAAAAGGTCTTTGAAATCGGGCCTATTTTCAGGGCAGAGGAACACAACACGACAAAGCATCTGAACGAGGCAACATCGATTGATATTGAAGTATCCTATGCAGACCATCACGAGGTAATGCGCATCCTCGAAGAGCTGATTGTTAAAACCTACGAGTATGTCCAGGCGACCTGCAGCGACCAGCTCGCCAACCTCGAAATCGTCGATTTTGTTATTCCACATGCACCATTTCCCCAACTTCCGTATCGTGAAGCGATAGAAATTGCAAGGAAAAAGATCGATGACCCGATCAAGTACGGTGATGATATCAGTCCCGCTGCAGAGAGAGCTATTGGAGCAGAAATGGGCGGGCACTACTTCATTGTGGACTGGCCCAGCGAGATCCGCCCCTATTATGCCATGCCTTATGAGAGCGATCCCACTATCTGTAAGGCATTCGATCTTATGCACCCAAGAATGGAGTTATCCAGCGGGGCGCAACGTGTTCACCAGCATGATCTCCTCGTGCAGCAGATCAAAAAGAAGGGCCTGAATCCCGAGAGTTTCGAGTTCTACCTGCGCCCGTTCCGGTACGGCATGCCACCCCACGCTGGATGGGGGCTGGGAACCGATCGGCTGATTATGACGATGCTTGGATTGTCGAATGTTCGTGAGGCCGTACTGTTCCCCCGTGACATGCACCGGCTGGTTCCCTGACCAAATACATTTTTTATCACCGCGGTCGATTCGATTGTACGATTAATTATCCGGAATTCCTATGGTGAAAGACTATTTCATTGACAAAGTTCTGGCGACAACAGTAGTCGGAAGTTACCCCGTGGTGAAAGGAAGTAGCTTGAGAAGTCTCTTTGACCCTCTCCATACCGCGGTCGAGACGGCTGTTGCCGACCAGATAGCTGCAGGCATCGACATCATATCGGACGGTCAGATCCGTGGTGACATGATCCAGGCATTTGTCTCAAAACTTCCCGGGATTAAAGGTCAGGAGGTTATCGGTAAAGTACAGCCAGCTTCCGGACTAATAACTTTGGGAGATACGAAGTATGCACTGGGAAAAGCCCCAAAAGTGAAAGGGATTATCACCGGGCCTACCACCCTCGCTCATGGTCTTCATATCAGTACCCCGATGTACCGGAACAAGGAGGAACTGGCACTGGATCTTGCCGCTGCACTGATTCCTGAGGCAAAAGCATTGGAAGCTGTCGGGGTAACCCTGTTGCAGATCGATGAACCGATATTTTCTACTGGTATGGCTGATCTTGCTATTGGAAAACAGGCCATTGAAATGATCACGACAGCACTGCGGATTCCAACCTGCATGCATGTGTGCGGAAATTTAGGAAATGTACTCGATGAAATCCTGAAGTTCAACGTTAATGTTCTGGACTTCGAATTTTCGAATAACCCTGCAAATCTCGATCTGCTCTCCCGCCGTGACCTTGCCGGGCGGATGATTGGGTACGGTTGTGTGGACTCGTCAAATGAGAAGGTCGAAAGCATTCCGGAAATCAAAAAAAGAATTGAAAAAGGGATTGAGGTATTCGATCCAAGGATCGTGCTGCTCGATCCGGACTGTGGAATGCGAATGCGGTCCCGTGAGGCAGCTTTTGCCAAACTAAAACACATGTCTGAAGCAGCAAAGATGGTGCGGATCGGGCTCTGATTTTTATAATTTTTTCGGCTTTGTAGAATCCCTCAATGACGATCAGAATAGAAAACAACAAAATTGCTCGTAAGAGGTTATAGAGGATAACTTTGATTTTTATCTCCTTGATCTGGAGTTGGTATTTTCGTGCTTTGATAGACTCTCCAAACTTTCTTTTCAGAACGGAGAACACAGTTTCGACCATATTTCTCTGATGATATTTTTCCTGATCGAATGATTGCGCTATTCTTCTTCGGTAATATCCGGAGATTCGTTTACGTTTTCTGTTTCTGACAGGAATAAGAGAACAGGCCTGGAGTGAGTCTCGGATTAATTCATGGATTTCTTCGGAATCATATCCTTTATCCATGACATAAAGGTCAGAATGCCTGACCTTGTGGCATTGTTTCAGGAGTTTTTCAGCGTGAGGGATATCATGGACCGGATGTTGGGAGATCTTCAGGCAGGTGATGATCTGTTGATCAGTATCAACGGAGATCGAGGTTTTCAGAAACCGTTTTCTCGTTTTACCGGTTCTCCACGAATAGTAGTGGCTGGCGTAAGAGCTGGTGAACCCGGTTGAATCGATAGCGGTGCAGGAGATCTTCTCTCCCCAGTCATAGAATAATTTCATGATCCTGTTGAGTAACCGGTTGAAGGTAGAGGATCGGATCCGTTGGCAGAATTTATGGATAGTGGTGAAATGGGGAACTTCGTCAAGATGGATCTTCTTTCGAAGAGAATCCATAATTTCAGTGAGTTCTACCGTGTCCCGGTAATCTTCTGACAGGTATTCTTTCAGGAGAAGGAGAATGAGTAATTGGTGTTGTGTATACGTCTTCCGGGAAAATTTCGAAGAATAGAGGGGTATTCTGGAATCTTTGATCAATCCGGAGGACAATTCAACAAACCTGATATACCGGTTTGCTGACATTATTTCGTCTCCTTATCGTTACTGAACATAACA
>DATMWO010000068.1:0-5216 GCA_035562475.1 Methanoregula sp. | reverse complement strand
GTCTCGGTCCTGCCCCAGATTACCGTATCCTGTCAGCAAACCGGATGTTTCCCCGGATGCTGGGATTTGATTCGGAGGATGTCATAGAAGGGACTCCGGTAAAGGACCTGATGATCGACCCTGCTCACTGGCAGCAGATTGAAACTGATCTCATTCGGGATGGATCGGTAACCCAGCGTGAACTGCAGCTGAAGCAAAAGGAGGGTTCAGGAATTCTGGTGGCGCTCAATGCCCGGGCTGTACCTGATTCCGAGGCGCCGATTGCATGGATTGACGGTGTGGCTGAAGACGTGACAGAACGTAAGGTGCTCGAGATGGAGATGCACTATCATGAAGCGGAAGTGAACCGTTACGCTCTCGCCCTCACACGGGCAAATGAAAAACTGAACCTGCTCTCGAGCATTACCCGTCACGATATCCTTAACCAGCTGACTGCACTCTCCGGGTACCTGGAACTTATGGATGAAGGTCCAAAAAGCCCTCAAATCCAGAAATATATTGAAATTGAGAAAAGAATCGCTGAAACAATAAAAAAACAGATCCAGTTCACCAAAGACTATCATGAGATTGGCGTCCAGTCTCCCCAGTGGTATAATGTGAAAAAAACAATTGAGATGGCAACGGAACCTCTTCGACTTCCGCCCGGGATGCTTATGATCTCTTTAGAAAACCTCAGTATCTATGCAGATCCTCTGCTTGAGAAGGTTTTCTATAATCTTGTCGAGAACGCACTCAGGTACGGCAGGGAACCAATCCGGATCACGTTCTCCTCCCGTCACCAGGCAGACAATATTTCGATTATCTGTGAAGATAACGGTCAGGGGGTTCCTGAAGAATTCAAAGAGGCGATCTTCAGACGACAGTACTTCAAACATACCGGTTTCGGGCTCTTTCTTTCCCGCGAGATACTGGGCATCACCGGCCTCTCGATTCGCGAGAGCGGTGAACCGGGCAAAGGAGCACGGTTTGAGATCACTATACCTCAGGGATATTTCCACCTCGAGGATCCCGTTGGATAACCCAGCACGGTTGACCCATTCTTTGAATTCTCCTACCTTTTTCCTCTGCAATACCCTTAACCTGTACCAGCACCAACCCCGGAGTACCCATGATCAGTGAACGCGAAAAGAAGGTCATCCTTCTTGTCGCATGCCTTGCATCATTTCTTGTTCCCTATACCGGTTCGTCCATCACCGTTGCCCTGCCAGCTATCGCAGCGGAGTTCAACGCGGACGCGGTAACGCTGGGCTGGATTACCTCTGCATATATTGTTTCTGCCGCACTTTTTATTGTACCGTTTGGGCGTCTTGCGGATATCGTCGGGCGAAAAAAGATCTTTGTACTGGGTGTCCTGATCTTTACGGTCGCATCCCTTGCATCTGCGCTCGCCCCCGCAGCAGGTATCCTGATTGCCGCACGGTTTGTCCAGGGAATCGGAGGTGCAATGATCTTTGCCACATCTGTTGCGATGGTGACACAGGTCTACGGGCCTGGCGAACGCGGCTGGGCGCTGGGGATCACTATCGCAACCGTGTATGCCGGACTCTCCATCGGCCCGTTCCTCGGGGGTATTCTTACGGATCATTTCGGGTGGCCGTCCATCTTCCTGATTAACGTACCGCTCGGGCTTGCAACGATCGCCCTTACACTGAAGGGTGTTTCGCATGAATGGGCTGATGCATCCGGAGAACGTTTTGACCTGTATGGGTCGGTTGTGTATGGGATCATGCTGTTCAGTGTAATTTTTGGCATGCTCCTGCTTCCCGATCCTGCTACACTACTCTGGATTTTTGCGGGAGGCTGCGCTTTTGCCATTTTTATCTGGTGGGAAAAACGCTGCACCAGTCCCCTCCTCAATCTTTCCATCTTTTCAGGAAACCGTACCTTCCTGTTTTCCAACATTGCGGCGATGATCAATTACGGTGCCACCTTTGCTGTAGCAGTCCTGCTATCACTCTACCTTCAGTACATACGGGGATTTTCAGCAGAAACAGCAGGGTTCATCCTTGTTGCCCAGCCGGTTGTGCAGATGATCTTCTCACCCCTTGCCGGAAGATTATCAGACAGGATTGAGCCGCAGATCGTTGCAACCGCGGGTATGGCCATTACCGCGCTCGGGCTCTCATTTTTTATCTTCTTAACACCGGTAACACCACTCCACCAGATCATCATCAGCCTGATGGTTCTTGGTTTTGGGTATGCACTCTTCTCCTCACCGAATACCAATGCGATCATGAGTTCAGTCAATATCCACCATCTCGGGATCGCATCCAGTATGAACGCAACCATGCGATCGCTCGGGCAGGTACTCTCTATGGCAATCGCTATGTTCTGTTTCTCGGTTTTTATCGGGAGCGTCGCAATCACTCCGCCAGTCTACCCCGCACTTCTAACCAGCATAACTGTTGCATTCCTGATCTTCACGTGCCTCTGCATCGCAGGGGTAGGGATATCGTATATACGGGGTACCATCCATAATTCTTAAATCCGCCAATCGATAGTACGCCCGGCGAGTGCTGTTCATGATAGGTAAAAAAGAAGAGTGCGCAGGATACTTACACGTGATGACCTTTTGCCTTTTTTCGCAGGGCTTCAGTATAATGATGGCGCAGTTCCGCAGTTTCTTCGGGGCTGAAATCGGGTTTCTTGGTTGTATGAAGATGTTTTTCCATCTGTTTTACGATATGTTCGGCTTCAAGATAATGTTCAACTTCCAGGTAAGCCGGCGCTTTTACAACCTCGTGGGCGTGTCCGCAGATCGGGCAGAGCTTCCATTTCTGGAAACGATCCACGTACGTGAAAGTCCTGCAGGACGGGCACCGGATAATGAGGTACATGACAAAGAGGTGATGCGTGTTATCCTGATAAAAATATATCGGCTGATTGTTATAAGTACGGCTCTGGAAAATTCAGATCTCGAGAATTCCTTTTCTATTGATATGAAATTCAAGATGCTGGAAAGATGAAGGAGGGGACAGTGCCTGTCCCCCCATGCAGCCCCTGCGCTGAGCGATTATGACGTAGCACCTGTTCGGGGATTATCGCATCTGGGAGCCACAGCGGCGGGGGTGAAACACCCTTGAGCGGACAGCTTGTAATTGAGCATTTCAACAGAGTCGAAAATTCCTTGGGTGATACTAAGAAATACACCAAGTGGCGGGATGAGAAAGGTGACTGCCCCCCAAACAGCTCCTGTATGATGGCGATGTATTTCCTGTTTGGATGTATCGTATCAGAGACTCCTGTGGGGGGAGTGAAAAACCTGTTGAGCCTTTTGCTGGTTATTGAGCATTTCCTCAAAAAATCGTAGGGGATTGTTACCCCTTCCATCAGGTGTGATGAATACCGCTGTACCTTAGGGGCGCTCCTGCAGCGGATCAATGATGGCCTTGCCCGCCTTGGCATAGAGAGGCCATCAGGCGGGGATCCCCCGTATAGATGACAATTCTCAGGGTTTGGGGATGAACTGATTCATGCCTGCTTACACAGAGCCTGTTCTCCTGATGAGGATATGAGTACCCGCAAAAAGATCGGAAGGTGAAGATCGTACAATTAAGGATACGTACCGAAACTCCTTTATTATCAGATCATCTCATAGAACTGTTACTATGGAGCAGATTCAGGTCATGGGTGTGCAGGGGCTTCCCCTCATTCATGCAGGTGACGATATTGCGGCGATGATTTGTAAAAGGATACCACTGCAGGATGGCGATATTCTCTGCATTGCCTCAACAATATACTCAAAATCAAAAGGGTACACACAACCTCTCGCAACCATTACACCCTCAGAACGGGCACAGCGGCTCGCGAACCTGAACGGTGAGGACCCCCGGTTCGTCCAGGCAGTTCTCGATGCATCGTCAGATATTATCATGGAACACCCTTTCATCCTCTCTGAACTTGCCTTCGGCCATATTGGAGTCCGGGCCGGCGTCGACCAGAGCAATATCGAGGATGGGATGGTGATCTTCCTCCCACCGGATCCGATGAACGCCGCACAGGAACTTCGGGAACACATGAGAAACCTGGTTTCCCGCGATGTGGGTGTCATCATCACCGACACCTGTGGCAGATCATTCCGCCGCGGCCAGACCGGTAACGCAATCGGGTGGAGCGGGTTTTGTGCAATCCGGGATTTCCGGGGAGATACCGATCTGTTCGGGCATGTCCTGAAGATAACCGAAGAAGCTGTGGTGGATGAGATTGCGGGCTTTGCAAACTTTGTCATGGGTGAGAGCAATAATGGTGTCCCGGCAGTTGTCTTCCGCAACTGCCCGAAATGGTCAGGTCATGACAATCTCTATTTCCGGAATGATGAGGACATTACAAAGCGTGTGCTGAAAAAAGAATGGTGCCATTAAGGTATGGTAAAAAATATACGGTTAAAATAAAGGGAAGTTATAATGTCGTTGCGAACATCATGTCAAGGATCAAAATGATAATACCGACCGCTGCTGCGACTGCCATCACGGTTATAGGACTGATATGAACAGCCCGCCGGTCTTCACTCTCGTAATAGTTGACGAGACCGGCTGAGGAGAGTAATCTGCCACCTTGTTTCTTTGCCATGCAAATATATTTCGTTTTTCAATATATAAAGGAGAGTTACGGCGTATGAAAAACATCCCGCACATGGTTTCCGGACAAGCATTCATCGGGGAGGAGCTTGTACTCAGGCCGGTCGATATTGTTATTGAGCGCGGTTTCATTACGGCAATAGAAGATAACCCCAGGGCACCCGGGATATGGATCTGCCCGGCATTTTTTAATGCGCATACGCATCTCGGGGATACCATTGCAATGGACTGCGGTGTGAAAGGAGATCTCGTTTCCCTCGTTACTCCGCCCGATGGACTGAAACATCGCCTGCTGGCTGCTGCTTCGCATCAGGATCTGGTCGAGGGGATGCGTTCAAGCATTCTTGGGATGATAGCAGGGGGTACAGCCGGGTGTGCAGATTTCCGTGAAGGCGGGGTTACCGGAGTGTCAGAACTCAGAGCAGCAGCTGAGGGGTTGTCATTCCGTCCGATCATATTCGGGCGTGACGGGGGTGAGACAGTTGCTGATGGACTGGGGATCAGCAGCATACGGGACATACAGGATGCTGATTCGCTGGCAGCAGAGGCGCGACGAGCAGGGAAAAAAATTGCCCTCCATGCCGGTGAACGGGATGCAGCAGATGTTGATAAGGCGCTGGTTCTCGACCCGGATCTTCT
>DATMWO010000067.1:0-5395 GCA_035562475.1 Methanoregula sp. | reverse complement strand
AGAATATTCAATAAAAATTACCAATTGCTAAAGCAGAGGGTATAAAAAAATTATGAGATCAAACCGAGGCTGCGGAGATCGGACAGGATCTTAATAACAGCTTTCTTGGCGTCATCAGGTTCCTTGCCGCCGGTGATAATTAATTTGCCAGACCCGAAGAGAAGAACCACCACTTTTGGGACGTCAAGGCGGTAAACAAGTCCGGGGAATTGTTCCGGTTCATATTCTATCTTATCAAGATTGAATCCTACGGCAATCTTATTCAGGTTAATGGGCGTTGCGAGATCGGCAGACGTTACAATATTCTGGATCTTGTATTCAAGTTTCTTGGGGATATCAATGCCAAGTTCCCGCAGCTTATCTCCAAGAATATTCAGACCTTTACTTAAGCTGCTGACACTCTTTGCACCAGTGAGCACCACTTTACCTGAACCAAATACAAGCGCTGCGATCTTGGGATCCTGCATACGGAGAACAACGCCAGGGAACCGCTTTTTGTTATATTCGGCGCCATCAATCTTCGATGCAAGCATGGGTAGATCCAGATAATCAGTCACCTTGGCTGATGCTACAATGTTTTCGATCTTGAGGGAATCTTCCGGCCTGACCTTCATATTTATAAATGCCACAAAACAGTATTTAAAAAGTTGGGTTAGTTCTTCTTTGTTCAATGCATATTCCAAGAATACCCGTGATCGGTTCCCCGTATACATGTACGCTAAATCAGGTTCCTATTTTTCCGACGCCTTTTTTTCGGCTCGATTGTACAAAACCGTTCCGGAAGACCATGGCAGTCGGGTCGAGGGGGAATCTTCCTGGAATGGGGAATTCATTGATCAGTACATCACTTTGTGGATGACTGATACAAAAAAAGTCAGATTGAGCGACGATACTGCCTTTTGCAAAAATCAGGTCTCCCGTATTTCTTCCCCGATAAGCGCCGGAGGAGAAAAGCAGCGCGCTTTCATTGTTGCCGTTCCGGTCTATTGCCCGGTGACGCTGTAATTGGATTGCCCGTGCACAAAAGGGCATACCCACACGTATTGGTTCTTAAGGAAGTGAGAGATGAATACAGGAAAACCCGTCCCTTCATCAACGCACATCATGATTAACGGTTTCACCCCCGCCGCTGCGGCTCCCCGGATGCGATAAACCCCGGACAAGTGCTACGTCATCATCGCTCGGTGCAGGGGCGGCAGGGGAGGACAGGCACTGTACCCTCTCCTTCATAGTACCTGAATCCTGAATTTTATATCAATGGAAAAGGAATTCTCCAGAGCTAAAATTTGATGGTATGGTCTTCTGAATCTGACTGCCAAAATTGAACCTGCGCAATAATAAGAAATGCATTGCAGCACTGCCTTGCCAGACTTTATTAGTTCTCGGGACAGGTAGTCGATCAAGGAAGATCCGGATTCGGTTTCACCCAAAACACCCGTTCATCGGATCTTCCGCATCACCCTGCTATCATGTTCGATGCATCATGAAGACAAAAACACAGTATTTCATATTACCCGGGCATGTCACTATAGATTCAACGTTTCTGATAAGATTTAACGGCCAATATTCGTATTGGGGCAGCAGGTCTAAAAGATGGATCCGGGATCCAACCCTCATTAAACAGTCCTGGATTGAGGATTATTTTACAGCCGTGTCTGAAAGGGATGCCCGGAAAATTATCAGGGAAGGAGCACCCCCCACAGATTATCGACGAAAGAACCCCAAACTGACGATACAATAATTTACCCGAAGAGACATTTTACCGGCCGTAATTCAGATCGAGAACCTTAAGCAGTTACACAGATGCTGCTTTGGGAATCCTTAGTGATCTCCCTATTCGCACTCTTTTGGCAGATGGTAGGGGAGATAAACACTCGGGAAAAGAAGCACAACCGGGAAAAGGATTAATAGTGTACTGATCCAATTCCCATACGTTCAGGAGGAGGAAACCATGAGCCCGGAGGAAGGGAAAAAAAATGATACGGTGTTTTGGATAGTTTTAATCGTGCTCCTTGTGCTGGTAGTAGTCGGGGGTGCATATTTACGGTGGAACTTTTGGACGGGTTGAGAAGAGGAATAGCCCGATATACTTCAATAAATCTTTTCCAGAAAGGTAGTAATTCACCATACATGAAGAAAAATTCACGGGGTGACCTTGTTTCTCTTACTGCCTGTGCGTATGGGATGGAATAAACACAGGATATAAGTATGGCCCGTATTCAGTCGTACTGTCTCCACGTGTGATCGCACTTTGTGCACCGAAAGAACCGGACCTCGCTTTCATCAGCAGCTCGGAGCTGGCGAAGCCACCAGATAGCCAGGTTGTTTGCGCACTTGGGACACTTGATCTGGATAGTGGGCATAGTCTTTGCCTGTCCGTCCTCCTCCACGATGACGATCTCATTCTCACTGCGCTCGACTCTGCGCTTCATCTGGTCGGTGTCACCAACCTTCCGGATATAGCCGCATTTCCGGCATTTCAACTGGCCCCCCGACGAAATTAACATACTTTTACATTCAGGACAGAACATCGGTATAGCATGCGCAAGCATAGCTGATTAACCCTTTTATCGGGGAAAAACGCAGATCCGGCAAATTTCTCCCCAATAACGTGTAACCTGGCCGATCAAAGCACGGACAGGCTTCAGACTGTGTGTTTCTTCAGATTCCTTTTTTTGGTATCGGGTGAATAATTCTATAATGATCGAGTATCTGGTGCTGATCTCCTGTATTGGATTTCTTGCATTCCTCATACCTGGTCGCCATCGGAAATATGCTGCAATTATCGGGTGGACCTTTATTGTCCTCTCCCTGTTCTATGAACTGCCGTATTATCTTTCTTTAAATAATTTCCTGTATCCCGTCATGGCGATCCTCTCAGTGCCGTTCCTGATCATTACGGCAGGATATCTCCTTGCCGGGGATGACCGGGTCATGGCCCTTTCCCGGGCAGCAGCGGTTGCATTCCTGATCTATGCCCCATTCGAATATATCCCCGCCCTTGGTGACTGGCTGATAGGAATTGTGCTGGGACAGGTTGCCTGGATCCTCGATGCCCTCAATTACCCGGTCGCTCATACAGAATGGAATATCATTGCAAGAAACACATTCCGGGTTGAGATTATCCTTGCCTGTACCGGTATCCAGAGCATCGCAATCATGCTGGGTGTCGCAGCATCAGTACCGACAACGTTCCGTCAGAAAGTATATGCCTTCCTCATTATTGTTCCGACCATCTATTTCCTGAACCTGCTGCGGAACGTTTTTGTCATTATTGCGTACACCGAACAATGGTTTCCGTATTACCCGGAAATTGCCAGCAACGGCGAGTTCGGATACGAAAGTTTTTTCTGGGCACACAATGTCATCGCAGAACTTCTTGCGCTGGTGTGTCTCGTTTTCATTGCATACGGCCTTTTTACCATTATACCAAAACTGGGAGTTTTTGCCGATGACCTTTACCAGCTTTATTCCGGTGAGATCAGGAAAGCGTTCGGTAAAGGTAAATAATCCTCTGGACAGCAGAAAGGTTCGTACATACGGCAATAATGATAACCGATACCCAGATATATCCGGTAATACCGCCAAGAATCAGGACAAGAAAGGTTTCGGGTCTGCCGAAAAATCCTACACCTTCAAGCGGATCATCTATTTTACCTTCCACTTTTTCCCGGTATCCAATTTCGGCATAGACCACCGGTTTTATGAACGTGTTCATCAGCGATCCGATGATTGCAAATGCTACAATGGCAAAATCCGCAAATGGTGGTACCGCGATGAACTGACTGACAATCGCTATACCGGACAGTCCAACACCAAGCAGCACGAGCGCATCGACGTATTTATCGACAATCCAGTCAAAAACCGCCCCGAAATTTGAATGTGAATTGGTCTTCCGTGCTACACTTCCGTCAACAAGGTCAAAAACCGCAGACAGGAACAGTGCCAGGCTGCCCCAGATAAAATGACCCTGGAAAAAGAGATAAGCGCAGGCAATTCCCGCCAGCAGGGCAAGCAATGAAATCTGGTTGGGAGTGATTCCAAGCCTGACAAAAACATCTGCCACCGGCTCAAGATAACGGATAAACCTTGGGCGGAGTGCAGTAATGTTCATAACTTAACTCATGAGTATGAAAGCCATTAATAGTTGCTGTCTTACGTCAACTGACACCCTTTTTTTTAGAATACAACGTTGAAGGGAATTTTGATGGGTAAATCGCGGTTGCCCCCTTCGCCACTATCGTCAGCTTCTTTATATCACCCGACCAATGTAACGGTAGGCAGGAATAGCTATGACTGATATGAAGGACCGTCCGCATGTGCTGATGATGTCGGAGATCACCGCAGATGGGAAACTTACCCTCAAGAAAGGAGCTTCTTCTAAAATCCTGATGAAATACATGGCGCACGAGACCGAGATCCTGCTTCACACGACCCGGGCTGAATATGATGCGATTATGGTTGGTGCCAACACGATCCGGATCGACAATTCATTTCTCACCGTCAGGTTGGTACCGGGTAAGAGTCCGTTGCGGGTGATCCCGTGCAGCATGGCTGACCTTCCGCTTGATTCGAATGTACTGGGTCCTGATGCCCCTACTGCGATCGCGGTTTGTGAGGCAGCAGAAAAAGAGCGGGTTGAGGCAATCAGGAAGAAAGGGGTTCATATTATTGTCGCCGGAAAAACACATGTCGAGCTTCCCCTTCTCTTAAAAATCCTCAAGCATACATTCGGGGTGAATAAGCTGATGATTGAAGGGGGTCCGACCCTGAACTGGCACATGCTCCATGACAGACTTGTGGATGAGATCCGGCTTATCCACCTGCCATTCATAGTAGGAGGATCCGACACTCCGTCCCTTGTTGGGGGTATGCATATCAATACCGAAGATGAGATGATCCGTCTGGACCTGAAGAAATATTATATGTGCGGAAGCAATCTCGTCTCAGAATTTGACATTCTTTATCCCAGGGTGTAACCATGGATGGTACTATTCCGTCCGATGATGTACCTACCGACAGCGCCAGTCTTTCTGATGGTGTAACGAAGGTAAGTACCATTCCTCCAGAGAGTGTAACGAGAGTCAGTACCCTTTCGTCTGAAGGGGTAACTAGGGACAGGAACGTTCCCTCAAAGGCGACCATTCAGCCAAATCCCGGGTCCAACAAGAAATGGTTTGTCATCATTCTGGTCGGCCTCATTGTTGTCTTTGGTTTACTCGTAGCTGCATATTACTTCACCCACGATGAGCACATGGGTGTCACGGTTATACGAATGGAAGGAACTATGGTAACCGGCCAGGTATCTGATGCTGATACCATCGGCAGCGAAGTGATTGGCAGGGAGCTTCGCAATGCTGCTGATGATCCGATGGTTGAAGCGATTGTGTTACGG
>DATMWO010000066.1:0-4924 GCA_035562475.1 Methanoregula sp. | reverse complement strand
ACATAGCATAGTGGGATTGATTATGAAGTATACTGTCCTTTTCATCGCGTTAATGCTTATTACAGCATTCTTTGCCGGATGTACGCAACAGGCGCAGGCTCCGTCACAGCCGAAGGAGATCAAGATCGGTGCGGTTGTATCCATGACCGGCCCGAACAGTAATATTGGAAAGAACATGTGGCAGTCGGCTGTTCTTGCGACTGACGAGATTAATGCAAATGGCGGGATTTTTGTCAAACAATATAACGCAAAAATTCCCATTAAACTCGTACAGGGAGATGACGAGTCCACCCGGGAAGGTGGCCAGAAAGCGGTTACCAAGCTTATTACCGATGATAAGGTCGATATGCTTATTGGCGGATACTCGAGTGCGGTGACTTCTGCGTATGAACAGACTGTTGCAGAGTTTAAAGTTCCGTATGTCGTGACCGGTGCATCGAGCCCGATTATTACCCACAGGACGGATATTGACACAAGTTATGTCTTCCACCACTGCCCGACTACCGATGCTTACGGGATGTATACCACCAACTTCATTGACCAGGTAATCCGCCCGTCAGTCAACAAGAAATTCAATTTCCCGGCTGACCGCCCGTTCCGGCTTGCCCTGCTTTACCAGGATACCGGTTTTGGCATTGGTGTGAAGACCGCGGTAAATGATACAATTACCAAAAACAACTTAAACATCCAGCTGGTCTCCCAGCAGAGCTACAAGATGGGAGAGAGCGATTTCAGAACCGTGTTGACCACCATCAAAGCAACGAATCCCGACGCGGTCTACCTGGCAGCAGCTCCCAACGAGGGTGCTCAGATCATTCCCCAGGCAAGAAGAGATGTGGGGCTCAACACGATCTTCCTAAACGTTGAGAACAACGACGCCCCGGAATTTTATAAGGGGATCGGGCAGTACGGTGAATATGCGATTATCGAGAGCCGGTTTTCTCCCTACGTCACACCCACTGGAGTGCTGTCTGGTGCCCAGACTACATTTAAAAACAATTACTACACCAAATGGGGTGCATATCCCGATATGATGGGTGCCTCAACATATGATGGTACCTATATTGCGGCAAAATCGATTGAAAATGCCGGCACCCTTACCAAAGCCGATATACGGCAGGCACTTGTCGATCTCAAGATGCCTCAGATTATCCAATATATGAAAGATGGTACGATTTCATTTTCCAAGGATTTCCGGGAATCCCAGTTTGATCTCTGGATGGAGCAGCTGTATTATAATGCTACTATCGGGGAGACCCGGCCAACGGTGGTCTGGCCCGACAACATAAAAACAAAGGATTTCGTCCTCCCCGACTGGTACAAGCCCGGGAGTCCATAACAAATAATAATTCTTTTTATAACAGCCCGGCGAATAAGAAACTGATTACTTCATGTACGATCCTGGAACCCTGTTACAGATTATTTTCTGGGGACTGTATGCCGGCTGCATCTACATCCTGCTTGCAACCGGGCTCAACCTGATCTTCGGGGTTATGAAAATCGTCAACTTCGCGCACGGCGAATTTCTCATGATTGGTGCCTATATCACGGCATCTGTTTTTTTCCTGACGGGTTTCAATCCCTATGCAATTATTCTGGTATCGATGCTTGCTCTGGTGGGCATCGGTGCCGTGGTGGAACGCTTATGTTTCCGCCCTATCCTTGGCACAAGCAAACTCAATGAAATATTCCTCTCCATAGGTCTCATCTATATTTTTACCAATAGTGCTGCGATGATCTGGGGAGATGAGTGGCAGAGCATCAAAAGTCCCTATGCAGGTATCTCGGTTCCCATCGGGTCACTCAATGTGCCCCTCGATTATCTCATCATCATCATTACAACGGCGGCCATTCTCTGCGGGCTCTACGTCTTTTTGAAAAAGACGAAAACCGGGCGGGAGATGCGGGCGACGAGCCAGAACCGGAAAGGAGCAATGCTGGTCGGTATCAACGTTGAGCGGATGGATATTCTGAGTTTTGGCATCGGGTGTGCCCTTGCCGCTGCAGCAGGGACACTCTGGGTAGTAAGCGGTCAGGTGTTCAATCCTTACATGGGATCAATTCCTGCAGTTAAGGCATTTGCAATCATTATTCTTGGCGGACTTGGGAGTATTCCGGGTGCCATCATCGGGGGGCTCATCTATGGAATTGCCGAGAATGGTGCTGCCTATTTCCTGGGGGGTGTCTGGAAGGATGCGATCTCGTTTATTATCCTGATTGTGGTCCTTGTTCTCAGGCCTACCGGTCTTTTTGGTGAGGAGAGTGAGTGAGCGGTTATGAACTTTGAACGGGCTGATATTACCAAGTACGGAACTATTGCCGCACTTGCCATTGCTGCCGTTGCTCCATTCCTGTTAGACAGCCTGTATATCCTTAACCTCCTCTGCCTGATGCTGATCTTTATCATCTTTGCTTCAGCATGGAACCTGCTTGCCTATTCCGGCCAGGGATCACTAGGCCATGCTGCATTCCTTGGAATCGGGGCGTATGCTTCCACCCTATAGCGACAAAAAGCGGCCTTACTCCTTTTATTACAATTTTCCTCGGTGCTGCTGTGGCAGCCTGTATCGGGATCCTGATTGGACTTACCTGTGTCCGGCTCAAGGAATGGTTCCTTGCCATGGTCACGTTCGGGTTTGCAATCATTGTCCAGACAATTGCGGTGAGTATCCTTACCCCTCTTACCGGGGGCTGGGACGGAATTGCATCTCCCCGCCTCGTGAGCCCGGACATACCCGGTTACCAGCTGATAGAATATTACTCGATCCTGCTGATCACCATTGCATCAATCGTGTTTATCTGGTATATCCTGAGATCAAGGATAGGTCTTGCCTTTTCGGCAATCCGTGAAAACGAGATCGAGGCTCGTGCAGCGGGCATTGATCCCGTACGATACCGTCTCCTTGCGTTTGGCTTAAGTGCCTACCTCGCCGGTGTTGCCGGGGCACTCGAGATCGCACACATCGGGTACGTCACGCCGGAAATATTCGGGGTCGATCTCTCCTTCTGGCCGGTGACATATGTTATATTGGGTGGCCTGTGCACCATTGCAGGACCAATTATTGGTACCGTCGTCCTCACCATTATCTGGGAAGGGCTGAAAATGGCTGGTCTTACGTTCGGCCGTTACATCATTGTCGGGGTGCTCCTGATCCTGGTGATAATATTTCTTCCCAAAGGCCTTGTGGATCTTCCCAACCAGGTGCAAAAAAAGTGGAAGCAGTATAAAAAACCAAAACCTGACCCGGCTGTTCTGCAGGAATAATAAAAAACCTTTGAAGAGTGCGTTTTTTAAAAAGACAACAATCCATAGGGGGGTTTAAAATCCAAGATAGGCTTTCTGGATATGCGGGTCGTGCATGAGCTCTTTTGCCTTCCCCTCTTTAATTATTCTCCCGTTTTCAAGGACATAACCCCGGTGGCACATGGCAAGTGCATGCCGGACATTCTGCTCAAGAAGTAATACCGTGATCCCTTCACGCCCCAGCTGTTCAAGTGACCTGAATACCTGGCCGACAAGGAGCGGGGAAAGCCCGGTTGAGGGTTCATCGAGGATGAGCAGTTTGGGGTTGGACATGAGTGCACGGCCAATCGTCAGCATCTGCTGTTCCCCTCCGCTTAATGTACCTGCCATCTGTCGCTCCCGTTCCTGCAGGATGGGAAAGAGTGAATAGACATGTTTAAGAGCGGCAGAATAGTCGGTATCATCCCGTGCACCGAGTAAGAGGTTTTCAACCACGGGCATTTTTGGGAAGATCTCACGTTTTTCAGGCACAAGCGCAAGACCTTTATCAAAGAGATCATACGGGTGCATGCCCAGAATATTTTCTCCAAGAAAAATTATGGATCCGGTGGCCTTTTTGTTCAAACCAACAATCGTCTCCACTGTTGTAGTTTTCCCGGCACCGTTTGGCCCGATAAGGGTTACCAGTTCCCCCTTGTTGACATGAAGGGAGAGATCCCAGACGACCTGGAGGTTTGCGTGAAATACATTCAGCCCCGAAACTGACAGCATAGGCGTGAAATTTTCAGAATGCATGCATGTCACCGAGATAAGTATCGATCACTTTCTGGTTGTTTACCACTTCATACGGATGCCCTTCTGCTATCTTCTCTCCGTGATCCAGCACAACAATGCGGTTCGACACACCCATGATGACACTCATTACGTGCTCGATGATCAGAATAGAAACACCATTATCGCGGATTTTTTTGATAAGATCAACTGCTTCGTTACTCTCCTTCGGATTAAGACCGGTAGTGAGCTCATCAAGCAGGAGCAGTTTTGGTTTTGAGGCAAGTGCACGTGCGAGTTGCACCTTTTTTAATTCAACCACATTTAAATTTTTAATAATTGTTTCCCGTTTTTCCTGAGGGAAACTTACAAAATCAAGTATCTTTACCGCATCAGTTTTTGCCTCCCCCATGCTGATCTTCTGGGGGTTACCAAATAATGCACCAATCATCGTGCATTCGAGGGCGGTAAGCCCGGGAAAGGATTCTGCGATCTGGAATGTTTTTGCAATTCCTTTCCTGCAGATCTGGTGAGCCTTGAGCCCGGTAATATCTTCGCCCAAAAATGTTATTGTTCCCCTTGTTGGGATACTTATGCCGGAAATCATATTCAGGAGGGTGGTTTTTCCCGCACCGTTCGGGCCGACGAGTCCGACGATTTCATCGTCCCCTAAAAAGAGATCTACGCCGTTAACGGCACAGAGGCCACCGATTTGCTTGGTCAGATCCTTGGTAGTGAGCATAGGAACACGTTGCTGGCAATTATCATGCTAAAATTAGCACGGAGCAGTCTTAAAGATAATGATAATTTCTCTCAAGAATTATTATAAGATTGGTGAGTGGAGACCAATTTATGAAAAGCAGAGAAGTTACTTTTTAAAAAACCAGGAAAATATTTGCAACATATTCT
>DATMWO010000065.1:0-3135 GCA_035562475.1 Methanoregula sp. | reverse complement strand
GGTTGATATTCTGTCGCATTTTGAGGAAAATAAGGTTATTTAATAACACCGTTGTCCAGGTGGGAAAATAGCCATAAATACGATGGATTTAAGAAAAAGGTACACAACCATACATCAGGAGATGGAATCAGAACATGTTTCCCCAGCGAAGGATGAGGCGGTCGAGATCACGTACTATCCAGCCGCTCCTGTGTGAAATTACCTTATCGAAAAACGATCTCATCGCCCCGCTCTTTGTCGACGAGACAATCATTACCCCGCTGCCCATTCAGTCGATGCCCGGCCAGTTCCGCTACCCGGTGAGTGGTATTGCCGATGTAGCAGCAGAATTGTGGAAACGTGGGGTGCGGGCAATCCTGATCTTCGGTATCCCGAAAGAAAAAGATCCTTTTGGCTGTTCGGCCTATCATCCGGAAGGGGTTGTACAACAGGCAGTCTCCAGGGTAAAAGCGGAGGTTAAAGAGATGGTCGTCATCACCGATGTCTGCGCCTGTGAGTATACCGATCATGGTCACTGCGGAATTGTCGGGGATACACGGTGCGGCCCGGATCTTCTCAATGATCCATCACTTGAACTGATGAATAAAATCGCAATAAGCCATGCAGAGAGCGGTGCTGATATCGTTGCACCTTCGTGCATGCTCGATGGCATGGTCGGTTCCATCCGGGCTGCGCTGGATGATGCCGGCTTTGAAGATGTCCTCATCATGTCCTACTCGACAAAGTTTGCCTCTGCCCTCTATGGGCCGTTCCGTGAAGCTGCGGATTCCGGGTTCTCGTTCGGTGACCGCACCACATACCAGATCCATCCCGGCAACAGCAGGGAGGCAATTTTAGAATCGCAGATGGATGCTGATGAAGGAGCCGACATCCTGATGGTGAAGCCGGCAGGGTTCTACCTCGATATTCTTGCCGGGATCGCAACGCTTGGTCTGCCGGTCGCCGCTTATCAGGTAAGTGGTGAATATGCCATGATCAAGTGTGCAGCGGAGCGCGGCTGGATCAGGGAGAAGGAAACTGTGCTGGAAAGCCTGATATCCATCAAACGTGCCGGGGCTTCACTGATCATCACCTATTTTGCAGGCGATGTCGCCGGGTGGCTGGATGAAAAGCAGTGACTTGTTTTCGATGGCAAAAAACCTGATGCCCGGCGGTGTCAGCAGTCCCGTGCGGGCAATCAGGCCTTACCCGTTTTACACTGCACAGGCGAATGGATCGCATATTACAACAGTTGACGGTCCTGTGCTTATTGACTGCTGCATGGCATACGGCCCGCTTATCCTCGGGCACGCCCATTCTTACATAAGAAAAGCGATCGAAGCGCAGCTGAAGAACGGCTGGCTGTACGGCACTCCTGCACCGCATGAACCGGCTTTTGCAAAAATGATCACGGGGGATCATAAGGGCATGGACATGGTGCGGTTCGTATCGAGCGGTTCTGAAGCAACAATGGCAGCTATCCGGCTTGCACGCGGTTTTACCGGAAAAAAAGATATTGTAAAGATCGAGGGGGGGTTCCATGGGGCTCATGATGCAGTGCTGGTCAAAGCCGGATCGGGCGCAACAACCATGGGTGTACCGGATTCTGCCGGTGTGCTTGCAGATCTGGTAGCCCATACACGGCAGGTGCCCTACAATGATCCTGAAGCTCTGGAATCACTTCTTGCGGCACACCAGGATGTTGCAGCACTCATCATTGAACCGGTTCCCGGCAACATCGGACCAATACTACCTGAGGACAACTACTTACGGGATATCCGGGAGATCACCCGGGCACACGAAGTTCTCCTGATTTTTGATGAAGTAATCACCGGGTACCGGCTCGGAATTGGCGGGGCACAGGAGAGGTATGGCGTAAAGCCGGATCTCACCACGCTGGGAAAAATTATTGGCGGAGGACTTCCGATCGGCGCATTCGGGGGGAGGCGTGAGATCATGGAGCTGGTTGCCCCGCAGGGTCCTGTCTACCAGGCCGGGACCTTTTCGGGTAATCCACTCTCGCTCACGGCGGGCATCGCCACCCTGCAATGGCTCCATGACCATCCCACCATGTACCGTGATCTCGACCAAAAGACACGTGCACTGGAAGAGTCGCTGGAGGGTATTACCAACGGCTCGTTTGTCCGGCTCGGGTCAATGTTCAAATGGTTCTTCCGCAGTGAGCCGCCGAAAAATTACCGCGAGGTAAAAGAGTGTGACACCACCTCATTTGGCCGGTTCTGGAAGAGGATGCTGGATGCCGGTGTCTTCCTCCCCCCTTCACAGTTTGAGACGAACTTCCTTTCCTCAGCGCACAGCGATCAGGATCTTACCACTATTTCCCGGGCGTATACTCAATGGTTATCAGAATAGGAACCCGGGGGAGCAAGCTGGCGCTGGTCCAGACAGCAACAGTCTGCAAAAAATTATCCGCGCTCGGTATCGGTGCCGAGCAGGTAATCATTAAGACCGAGGGAGACGCCACAACGGGTGTACCGCTTCACGAGATTGGTGGGCAGGGTGTCTTTGTTCGGGCACTTGATGACGCGATCCTTGCAGGAGATATTGATTGTGCCGTGCACAGTATGAAAGATATCCCTGCGTTCCGCCCGAGTGGCCTTGTAACTGCAGCCGTGCTCAAACGAGATTCCGCAGCTGACTACCTCGCCTACAAGGGGTCCCTTGATGCAGTAAAAGTGGTTGGAACATCCAGTACACGCAGGCGTGCCCAGCTGCTTCGCCATGACCCTGACATTTCCATACAGGATCTCCGGGGTAATGTCGATACCCGGATCCGGAAGATGACTGCCGGGGAATTTGATGCCATTCTCTTGGCAGAAGCCGGACTGACCCGGCTTGGCATCCGCATCCCGGGGGAGCGCTTACCTCCGGAAAAATTTGTCCCGGCACCCAACCAGGGAACAATCGCAGTTGTCAGCCGGGCAGATCCTTGCCTGATGGAAGGACTTTCCACCCTTGACCATTCACCGACCCGGACCGATGTGGCTATCGGACGGGCGGTGATGGAACAGCTGGGCGGGGGGTGTTTCACACCCCTGGGCATCTACTGCCACGACGGGCACCTGATCGCAGAAGTTCTCTCGCTTGACGGAGCACGCACCGAGAGACTCGAAGCGAACGTGCAGAGCATTGAAC
>DATMWO010000064.1:0-2907 GCA_035562475.1 Methanoregula sp. | reverse complement strand
ACCCTGATGTTCACGCTATAAGCAGTCTCGTTACCGGTCACCGGCTCCCAGGAACGCTTGTAAATAGCAGAGAATTTCTGGTCTCCGGTCACCTTTGCGACCATGATCCAGGTATGGTTTCCGCCGGCACCAGGCCTGCCTGCTGATGCATCATCCTTATGGTAATCAGATGTGAGCTCAAGACCCGGCGACAGGGTTGCATTCCACATGAACCCGGTGGAGGGATTTTCTGCGAGCACCACGGCGAACTGGGAGTTCTGGGTAACATTCTCTGTTTTTCCGTTATCCGCTTCCGTGAAGGTCACCATGGTCTTTGCCTCAGCCGTTGGTGTCGCAGTTACACCAGGTTTGCACCCCTCGCCCCGGAAGAGCGCCCACTCTTCACAGGAAGTACCGTTTTTGAACGTGCACATGCCGTACTCATTCCCGGATGCATCTTTTTTAATCTCGACAGTAGCCCCGGCCTGGCCACAGGCGACCGATGCCGGGTTCGCCATGCCAACTGATGTCTGCGTGGCCGTTGGAGTTGTCGTACCTGCAGGGGTTGCCGCCTGCTGGGTGCAGCCACTGACAAGCAGTACCAGCACCAGCACGATCCCAAGCCCGATACATCCTGACATGAATTTTCCATGACTTCCTGATGATGTCATACTATCCCCCATATGATCCCGTATTTTAATAAAATACCTGTTTTTTTAGAGAAAAATGCAGTTATTGCACCAGTACCTGTCACCAGGGGATCAGAGAGAGTAAAGAAAAATACGGACAAAATGAATCTTTCTCTCATTTTTTGATTCAGCAACGGTTTTATTCCTTCCTCCTGGGTTTTACCCTGCTTTTTTTAAGAACACCTTACACCGGATGTACCCTCCTCAAAAAACCCCGCTGCCATTTGAAACATTCTTTTTTAAAGAAAAACCCGGCATTTCGAATCTTTTGGACCTGTTTCATCAAAGGGGATTTCATTCCATAATTATTTCCCAAAAAAACGGCTCTGTAGAATTCCTTTTCCATTGATATGAAATTCAAGATGCTGGTACGAAGGAAGGAGGGGACAGTGCCTGTCCCCCCATGCCGCCCCTGCGCTGAGCGATTACGACGTAACACCTGTTCGGGAGTTATCGCATCGGGGGAGCCACAGCGACGGGGGTGAAACCCCCTTGAGCGTTTAGCATGTAATTGAGCATTTCTCCAGAGCAAAAAAACCTGATTTCAATTTCAATCCCGGATTAAAAGGAAAAAAATAATCTCTCACAGGATTATGCATTTGTACTGCAGGATTCCGAGTGATACCATGAAATTTCTGCCAAAAGGTCGTTTGGATGCATTCGCCGACGGAGTGTTTGCGATAGTCATTACATTACTGGTACTCGATCTTTCGGTTCCCGAGGGATCCATAGATATTATATCAGGTCTGATGCAGGAATGGCCTGTTTTCCTCGCTTACATCATCAGTTTTGCTTTTATTGGCAGCGCCTGGATATCGCATTCTTCAATTACGCATCTGATGAAACAGGAGACCCCCCATTCGTACCGCCTAACTCTCCTGATGTTGTTCTTCGTATCGCTCCTTCCCTTTACCACAAAACTCATGGCTACGTTCCTCGGGCATCCCCCCCCTGTTCCGGTATCAATCTACGGATTAGACCTGCTGGCTGCAACGCAAATGATAAACGCGATTACGAGATCGGTGATCAGCACATCGGTTGTGATGTACGGATTAAACCTGCTGGCTGCGACGCTGGCTTTGGTCGCGATCATACGATCAGCGATCAGCACCCCCGATGTCGTTGTCGACAAATCGGCTGAAAACGAGCTTACTGCTTTGTTGCGAAGGGAACAGTTGGGCGCCGCCCTTATTGTATGTTCAATTATCCTTGCCGTCTTCTTTCCATTAATTGCAGTATCCGGGTACATTGTTGTATCGATACTATTCTTTCTCACTCCTACAATCTCCACTGCAAAAGCGACATTGCGGAATACATGAAATTATTCTTAAAAAACATTATTTTTCATGAGTATGAGTGGTGAGTGGCATTTTTTCCCCTTCGGGTCTTTTTATTTAAAAAAAGCGTGCACCATCTGATGTCTTCCAGGTCAGAGTATTGTATTTTTCTCGACACTTCGTGTGCATTTTTTTAAAAAAAATTACAATGCATGTATCGGTTCTTGCAGGCGGATGTCCCGGAATTCATTTGGTAATCCTTAAAAGTTTTCCAAAGGGTCCTTTCCACGTATCAGCTGATTTCAAAAATGCAGCGTATCCATTTTTTCTTATGAATTCATTCGATTCCTTATATTTTCCGTATTTGTAACCTTTTTTTTCATAGAGTCCGGAAATAATCATGCAGGAAGTAAAATCAGCACAATCAGCACAGGTTTCTAATTTTCTGTCCCTGAAACAACACATTTTGATTTTACATCTGGCCTTCTCAATACTCCTCTCTCCCTGTTCATATCCCAGTTTACAGCCTCTACAGAAACCCTGGGTAAATGCACGACATGTCCTGCAATACGCGCCACAACATCCGATATATTTTTCTGAATCGGGAATGTGGTCTGTCTTTGGACGTTCCATATCACATCTATCATTGTGAGAATCGTATTAAAAAATAGGTGAGCTTAGGGGAATGAATCTTCTCAAACTCTACGTGGTTTTTAATTTTTGAAGTTCGGGTGCAATCCTTTTCAGGATCTCACTGGTATAGGGCTTTACAGAGAGCAGATGGTTCCCGACAAGGGTAAGTTTGCCGACTGGCCTGCCCCGCCCAACCAATTGTGCATTAAATACCTGGATGGCAGCATCCCGAGACGCGGCACTATCGAACGAATGAGTCTGAACGGTGTAGATATTCCCGTTTTCGTCCGATAGTGTACAGGTCAAGAAATTAGTCGCCAGAATATGAC
>DATMWO010000063.1:0-2078 GCA_035562475.1 Methanoregula sp. | reverse complement strand
GTCCCGACAACAGTGAAACCAACCCCGACCCCGACCAAGTCGCCCGGGTACGGTGCATTGATTGCATTAATCGGCCTCGGTGCAGTTGCATTCATCGTCGTGCGCAGGCACTGAACTAACATCTAAAATCTCTTTTTTTTTCGCACCCCTTCAAAAAAATCGTAATTGTGCTCTTTTGCAGCAATTGGTTATTCTATTGGGACTTATCCGGTTTGACCTTAAAGAGTGGCACCCTTTTAATGTCCGAGCGGTCAACGTAGATGTGAAAAAGATTCATAATCGGGGAAATCTCCCTACCTGCGGAGGGTCAAGAAGTGAAGTTAATGGTGAAAAATCTCGATATTGCATCCCGGGGTGTCCTGCTCAACCGGGCGGATGCCCGCAGCATAGGTGTGCTTGATGGCGACCGTGTCCAGGTAATTAATTCGAAAAACGGTGTATCAGTTGCAGCTTTTGTGGAGACTACGTCAACCATCACACCCCAGGGCACCATTGGTGTCTATCGTTTCACCAACGAACGTCTCCATCTCGCTGATGGTATTGAGATAGAAGTCAGGGAAGCAGCACGACCAGCTTCGCTTGACTACGTCAAAAAGAAAATGGATGGCGGTAAAATCTCCAAGGAAGAGATGCTGACAATCATCAGGGATGTTGTGAGTGATGACCTGTCCTCAGCAGAACTCACGGCTTTTATCATTGCGTCATATATCAACCCGCTTGATATGGATGAGGTGGAGCATCTCACCCGTGCCATGGTTGAGACGGGTGAACGCATCAAGTTTGCATCCAGACCAATTGTAGATAAGCATTCAATCGGGGGTGTTCCGGGCAACAAAATCTCACTGCTGGTTGTTCCTATCATCGCTGCAAGCGGACTGAAAATACCTAAGACCAGCTCGCGTGCAATTACCGGAGCAGGTGGCACTGCCGATCTCATGGAAGTACTGGCAAATGTCGAGTTCTCTGCAACTGAAGTACAGAAAATGACTGAAAAGGTCGGGGGGGTCATAGTGTGGGGAGGTGCGACTAACATCGCTCCTGCAGATGACCGGATCATCATCCAGGAATATCCGTTTAAAATCGACGCCCGCGGCCAGATGCTTGCCAGTGTTATGGCAAAAAAATATGCAGTCGGGGCAAATATTGTTGTAATCGACATTCCTGTTGGGCAGCATACCAAGATTGCCAATATGCAGGAAGGGAGAAAACTAGCCCGGGAATTTATCGAACTTGGCGAACGCTTAAAGATGAAAGTCGAGTGTGCCCTTACCTATGGGGACATTCCTGTTGGCCGAAGCATAGGTCCGAAACTCGAAGTGGCAGAGGCACTCCGGGTGCTTGAGGGTGCAACTGAACCAAACTCCTTCATCCAGAAAAGTTTGTCTCTTGCCGGTATTGCACTTGAGATGTCAGGGAAAGCTGCCCGGGGTACCGGCGCTGCCATGGCACAGGATATCCTCACAAAAGGGAAGGCTCTTGAAAAGTTTCGCCAGATCATTGAGATCCAGGGTGGTGATCCAAATGTCAAATCCGGTGATATTATTCCGGGAGAACACCAGTTTGTGGTAAATGCCCCGTCATCCGGCTATGTGATCGAAATGAACAACCATGCTCTCATCACTCTTGCCCGCATAGCGGGGGCTCCCCATGATTCCGGTGCCGGGATCCTCCTGCATGCGAAAAAGGGCAAACTCATCAAGGCGGGCGAACCGCTTTTTACCCTGTTTGCAGAAAGAAACTGGCGGCTCCAGAATGCAATCGAGGAAGGCCGGAGGCTTATGCCGATTCTTGTAGAAGGCATGCTTTTGGACCGGGTGCCCTCCGTATCTGAAGTATAGACCGATGTCCTCAAATATAAACAAAAGGCGATATTCTTTATGTATCGCCAGAAAAATCGTTTCCTTTTTGCCCTGCTGTGCACCCTTATCCTCTGCAGCTCTGCACAGGCAACGATCCTGCAAATCTCCGTTCAGGATAGGTCAGATAATTCAACAATCCCTGACGCAACGGTATTTCTGAATGGAGATGAGTATTCCAGAACCAATAATACCGGACAGGTTTTTCTCAATCACTCCGGG
>DATMWO010000062.1:0-2574 GCA_035562475.1 Methanoregula sp. | reverse complement strand
GGCTGGATATGAGATTTGGGAGGGGGTACCAGAAAACCAAATAGCAGTTGCGATGGTCGCTGCTCTTTCTCAGACACCTGACAGCGTGACGATTAAACCAATCGTATGAGATTTTCCCGCCCTTTTTTGACCTTCCGGATGACCCCGCGCTGGTGGAGGTCGTTGAGTGTAGCGCTCACTGTTGATTTAGGCAGTCCCAGGTGTTTGACGATCTCTGACTGGTACTGTTCCCCCCCACTGGTTTTCAGCAGCTGGATTATCCTGTCTTCAAGACTCAGAAGTTCCTTTTCGGATAAGGTAACCGGCGGGTCTTCAGCTTCAACGGGTTCAGGAGCCCGTCTTTTTGACAGAACCACATACAAACCTCCCAGTATGAGCACGCACAGCAAACCACCCAGCAGGAGCGGCAGCCAGGGAAAGCCGGGTTTTTCAAAGACCAGTCGTGGTTCACCTGCCCCGAATGAACGCTGGCCGTACCAGATAAGCCCATCCCGCACCTGATCAGGAGCAGGTTCTGCACCACTGACTGAATAACCGGAGGGATACCGGATCACAAGCGTATTGTCTTTAGCCAGGTACAACCCACCGGCGAATGCATCTCCAATGATGAGATCCGGTACGGTTTTTGCAAAATTTTTCCAGCTGAACGAATAATACACAACCCCATACCTGCCCGTAGGAGTAGTCTGGATAACCGCATCACCGGCAAAATCAGTAATTTCCATAGGTCGGGACGTGGCCGCTGCTGCCTGGGCAGCAGAACTCTGCATCAGATCCTGGAACCGGGGGAGATAGGTAGAGGATACATTTTTTGTATAGGAATCGAACGCCTCCAGATCCTCATCGGATGCAAGAAGCGTCCGGTACTCCACATGCCAGTTCGCAGTACCTTCTTCACTCAGCGCAATCGTGTAGGTGATTGAAGAGTCCGGAGGAACCGTTGCTGCACCTGCAATGACCGGAATAAATAGAAGGAGTACCACGGTCAGGACAACAATACTGAACCGGGTCATATACTCCATGAATCACCAACCTGTTGATTATTTTTTATGCAAGAGTATAAAAAGTAGGTAGAATTTTTTGATTCATTGCCTATCCTCTTCCATGATCATCTTGGATAGGCAATTATCGGCACGGATCCTCTGGTCATTGGACGTATTTAGTCACGCCCATTTTTTCCTTTATTGCCTGAGGATCCATTATCATCCTGCGGATTTTTCATAATTTTTGGCGTGTCATTTCTGGACCCGGTTTGCTGGGTTACTGTCCTGTTAATCTGAATAATATTCGTTTGATCTTTTATCTTTTCACGGATCTTTTCTTTTCCCTGTTCCATGGTTTGGGTAGCAGTGGTGTTGTCATCCCGGGCATGGTCCGGTCTCCTGATCTCCAGTTTCACTGCTTTGAAAACGGTCTTATTGTTCTTTTCAATAAACCGGGTAAATCTCATTTCTGTCTTCTCTCCAAATTTCTGTTCGAGAAAAAGACTGTTATTGTAAGCCCGGGCAAGTCCCGCATTATTCGGATACAGGATTACCAGGTTTGCAAGGACAGCCTGATGCCGGGTGATCATTTCCTGCGCATGCAGAAGCCCTGTGGCGTTGGATCCAAAGGGAGTTAATGACACTTCTGTCAGGTTTAGTTTCTGCCGGTATTGTTCAAGGGCACGTTCAGCAGAAGGTGTCCGGTTGAGGTTCAACTCCCGCCGGACTTCAGCAATGCGGAGTTGTGCGTGGTCAAGACGTTTTTCGACCCGCTCGGTATCATTGAAGGTAAACGTCTCGTCGAGATCTTCCATGGCAATCTTGAGCCCGTACACGGGACTGTCAGCACCGATAGTGCCATTATAAGGTGCAATATCCTCTGAAATGTCGTGTATGCCCTGTTCACCCGCTGAATTATCGTCAAGTGCTGCAACGGATCCAATACTTAACAGCAGGGCAATCATGAGAATTCCCCCAAGAATTATCTGCGTATTTTTCATATTTCCTCCGCATATCGCATGGTCATTGATTACCGGTATCTTTTTTTGGAAGTTAAGGGTGGCTACAGTTCACGCAAGAACGGGAAGGTCTGAAATTCTCTTAATTTTAAAGGAACCGTTCGGGATAGTTCAGAATTAAAAATGAAGCGATAATCCGCATGATCCGATTCTGGAAGGGTAATGAGGAATCAGGGCGATAATCCGGGCAGGGGTTCCCGGGACGCGCGAGGAATACGGGACAAAAAATAACTTTTTTAAAAGATTCCGCAAAGCACGCATGATCGACCGGTTTATGCAGGTGAGTATTCAGCCACTTCAATACCAGGTATAATCAGAATATGAGTACATGAATACTGAAAAAGCGTGCAGCACGTGGAAAGTAGTGCTCTTTTAATGAGGTCCTGAATTATGGATGAAAACTGGCGGGATTGCTGTTTGAACCGGAATCCGGATTTCTTCAATAAATAATTAAAGCAGAACGTCTACCTACTTGTTGTCAGGAACGGTATAATCTTTCGCAAAAATCCAGCTGTACGGTGATAAATGCAAAGAAAACAGGATCCCGAATCTCTGTGTTAAATGTGTACCCA
>DATMWO010000061.1:0-2196 GCA_035562475.1 Methanoregula sp. | reverse complement strand
CTTCACGAAAAATCCGGTGAGGAATTCAGTTTTATTGGTGGTGCCGCATACTGCATAATTCATTTTTTCTGCATACTGGTACTCAACAATCATCCGCGTCCGCTGTTTGACATTCTGGAGGCTGAGAACGTAAAAAAATTGTGACGCAGACAGCCGTTTCGTACTGATAGCTTTTTTGTCTTTTAACAGTATCAGGGAAGGGATATTGAGCACTTTTTCAGCAGCAATCATCGGGGGACGCGACAGGGAGGTTGTATTGACCGCAGGGTCGTACTGAGGAAAAAGTTCCCTGATGAGGGCTTCTTTTCTGGAATAAATATCGAAGGATTCCAGCATGGGGGTGATGGGGACTTCCTCATAGCGGATTTTTAACGTCCTGCACAAATCTATCCCCAGTTCACTGCTTGACGGAGACGACTCTTTCTCCGGCAGGATCAGGCCGAACACCCTTTCAGGACCAAGGGCTTCAACACAAAGAGCGGCAATAACTGCAGAATCAATTCCACCTGAAACCCCGATGATGATTCCGTCTTTCCTGAACTGATTACGCACGGTTTCTTTAATAAATGCGGATAACTGCTCTTTTTTCTCTTCACTGTTTTTTAGCATTTCTGCGGTTATATCAAACCCGTTTTCAAAGGTTCTGTTCACCATCTGACCTCCCGATTCCTTCTCAATTTCTTTTACCTTATACTAGAAAAACTCGATCGCTTTCAAGACGGTGCAATGCACCAGTGCGAGGCATGGATTGATAATCAATACTCAAGAAAAAGAAGAATGTATCAAATATTTCAACGTACAACAGTGTACATTCCAAAGGATGTGAATCAACATGAACAAGACGCGCGAAGATATCCTTTATTTTTTGAAAACGCAGGGATTTCTCAATGAAAAAACGGATCTGCAGGAAAATGACTCGTTATCAGAAACAGGAGTGATCGATTCAATCACCCTGCTTCAGCTGATTGATTTCCTCGAGAGTAAATATAACATCCAGATTCCTGTAGAAACGATAACTCCGGAAAATTTCGACACCCTGGCGGGCATAAGTCAGACAGTCATGAAATTGAAAAACGGATAGTGTTTTATTATGACGAAAAATGCTCTTACCTGTAATAAATGCGTTCTGGACACAACAACTCCCGGCGTTTCCATCAATGCTGACACCGGTCTATGCCAGTTCTGTGAGCACTTTACCCCGCTCCCACAGGAAAAAAAAGAGGAATACCGGGCCCGTATGGATACTCTGCTCAAATCTCCACCGCAACAAGGGAAGTACGATGTGATATTTGCCCTGTCTGGTGGTGTGGACTCCTCCTATACCCTCTATAGGTTGAAAAAAGAATATCCCCTCCTGAAAATTCTTGCAGTCCAGTTTGATAATGGTTTTATTTCTGATACTGCACTCGAAAATGCCCAGAAATTCTGTAATCTGACAAAAAGCACCTACCTTCGCCTGTGCCTGGATCAAAAAGCATTGCGGGATACCTTTTCCAAAGCAGCTGTTTCCCGGGATGCCTATCCCGGCACTGCAAAATACCGGGCAAGTGATATCTGCAATACGTGCATAAGCATCATCAAGCAGAAAATTATCGAACTTGCCGTAACGACCAAATCACCGTATGTTGTATTTGCCTTCTCACCAGGTCAGACCGACGCTCCTTTTGTAACGCTGACAAAACCTTTCCTGGTTTGGATGAGAAAGATTTTTGACGGGAACCTGAAATCCATGGGGGTGACCGAACGGGATGCATATCTGATCGATCCAAATCTTATTGGGCCAGAGTCTCCTGAACCCCTAGTAACGATCATCCACCCATTCCTCATATGGGATTATAATAAACCGGAATTTAAAAAAGAGTGCCTGAAACTCGGCTGGATCGATCCCGACCTGAAAGATCATAATTCATCAAACTGCCTGCTTAATGCATTTGCGATAAAGAACCACCTGGACAAGTATCATATCCATTCCTATGCTTTTGATCTTGCCTCCCTTGTCCGGCAGGGAAATATGAAACGGGAAGATGCGCAGGAAAAATTAAAAGTCGATAGTTCCGATCCATCCATCCAGGAAGTGGAACACCGGCTGAAAGGGTAATCCGATAGTCTATTTCCTATGGAAAACCAGCCTGAAAAGTATTCAGGCTGCCCGTTCCGGGCATATTCCCTCGTACCACAAAAAAATCATTTCTCCTC
>DATMWO010000060.1:0-12201 GCA_035562475.1 Methanoregula sp. | reverse complement strand
GAATCTGCAGGGAGCCATCCGTAACTTTCCCCTGCCAGGTAACCGTATCAGCAAGAGAAAGGATCTGCTCAACAGAAAGATCGTCCCAGAACCACGTGTATGCAGGATGGAGGTATTCCCCGGATTTCGCCAGAGCAATGGCTTCTTCTTCGTTTTTTGGAGGTTTTGTACCGGCTTTGACTTCAAGCAGCCACCACTCCTCGCAATAACCACAGGGGATCAGTGGGTGGTTGTTCTCGAGGAATTCGCCAAACGAGATGAGGATTTCACCTACATCAAGGATCTTTTCAATATTGGGTACAAGTTGTTGTGCTGTCGCCGCATCATCAATCCGCAACACATCGCCATTCTGCATCCGCACGGTCGGTCCTTCAATGGAATCAACGGGAACAACCCCGCATGCCTTGCCAGGGCGTTCGGTCTTCATCTGGGTACCGACCGCAAGAAATTCCCCAAGAACATACAGAGTTGCGGGATGGAGTCCTGCAGCAGCAAATCCTGTATTGCGGGACCTCCCGTAACGGAGCCGGAACCCCCCTTTTCGCATCGGATAGGAAAATACGGGTCTTCCCCCGATCAGATCACGAAGGTACTTGTCTAAAGGTTTGATACTGACTGTTCCTTCATCTGTTTTGTTTTTAATGAGTTTTCCCAGCCATTCCCAGCCATCCATCTTCATCATTTCAACTTTGCTCCGGAGTTTTGGAGCCTTCCCGGCAATGCCTTCCGCAAGGACCAGGGCCATACCCCCCCGCACCGTGTTTGTCTCTACCCGCTCAAGGTTGCGGTGTCCTGATACCTCTTCCTGTTCGGTTGCTTCCCCATCAATACACACCGGGCAATTCTCAACTATAAGACGGATTTCCTGTTCGCTGGGCAGGTACTGGAGGTTCATAATGGTGTTATATTGCCGGATTTCCTCGATATACCGCTCAACCTCTTCCTGACGGGGATTGTAACGACTGATGCCAAGCTGCCGGCGGACGTAATCGCCTACAAGTACCGAAAGTGCCTGAGCTGTCCCTCCTGCACTTCGAATTGGCCCGGCGTAAAAGATTTTCAGGTACTGGCTCCCGTCATCATTTTTCCCAAGTCCGACTTTTGCAATCCCTTCGGTGGGTGCCGCCACGACTCCTTCAGTCAGGAGCGCCATTGCTGTACGAATGGCATGATCGAGAATCTGTTCATTTGTCGTCTCACCAAACTTCCGGGCAACAAAATCATCGCCTATTCGCAGTGCAACCTCTTCCCGGGACATAAGGGATTCGAGCTCACGTATCCGCTCTGCCACCCCTTTAATTCCCAGAAGCGCTTCAACCCGGTCCGCAAGGTCACTGGCAATAGGAATCTCGATATCGGTCGAAGGATCGAGACCTCGGGCACGGGCTTTCCTGGCTATCGCTATTGCAAAAAGGAGATCGTCCATCAGCGATTTTTCATACCCCTCCATCGCTGGCGAAAGCACAAGCATACCGGTACGGTTTTCGCGTGAGCTGATTTATCTGTTCGTGTCGGGATGCACAAATGAAAAAGGAGTCCGGTAAAAAAATGCTACGCTGAATTAATCTTCTTCCTGCATTTTATCCACAATCGCAGGAAGCCCGGTTTCACCCATCTGCCAGAGTGTAAGGGTAGCACATGACCTGATAATTTCGTCAGCGTCATCAAGTCGCCGGGTGAGGGGGCCGACAGCAGGTTTTCCTATCCGGCAAAGAACGAGAGAGAGAAAACCACGCAGCACCCGGTCTTCATCTGCCATCGCGTCGATTACTGGTTCGATTGCAGGAATCCCGATATTACCCAGTGCTGCCGCGGCATATCTCCTGAACTCATTTTCGGGATGAACCTGCATTGCCGAGATCAGGGGATTTATTGCCGGGGCACCAACGTGGGACAATGCGACTGCTGTATACCAACGATGATCGTTATCAGTAGCCCCTGCGAGCGCCTGAATAAGCGGGTCCACTGCCGGTCTTCCGATGTTCCCCAGCTCCCGCATGGCCTGGTGGCGTTTATCGATTGATGGATCTGACAGGGCGGTGATAAATCGATGAATTTTCTTATCTGCGGCGGATTGTTCCTCCATATTATCCTTCTCCTTCATTAGTATCTGATCGGGACGGTTCATTCTTTTGACGAGACCCGTTCCGGAGTTTCCGTACGAGGGGTTCGACCGTTGGAATCAGAATTGCATCCAGTGCATCCGCAATTGCTTTTCGTTCGTCCTCATCTGCATTCTCAAGCATCTGGATAAGCGGCTGGATGGCATCAGTGTCCTGTAATTCACCAAGCGCAGTGACAACTTCAAGTCGTTCAGGTCCATCTGAAAATTTTAAAAACTGTAACAAAGGTCCTAATGCGGGTTTTCCGATTGTTGCAAGTGATGACGCAGATTCTGCACGGACATTTTCGTACTTGTCAGCAAGAGCCCGTATCAAAGGTTCGATAGATCGTGGATCACGAATTTTGCCCAATGCGATAGCGGCACCCCATCGGAGATTTCCATCGCCTTCACGGAGTGCACGCAGGAGAGGGTTGACCGCGGGTTCACCAATTGAGCCAAGAGCAAGAGCTGCATGGCTCTTGACAAACCTGTCCTCATCGCAGAGTAATAGAATAAGAGGTTCAATAGCCTGCGGATCACCAATTTCCCCCAATGCGACAGCCGCTTTCCACCTCACGTCATCATCGTCATGTCGCAGTGCCCCGATCAGAGCAGGGATCGCAGGAGACCCCAGTTTTGAGAGAGCTTCTGCAGCCTTCCACCGCACACCACTGAATTCATCGTTTTTCAGTACTGTTGCAAGAGGTTCCACCGCACCGGGGTCCCGGATATCCCCGAGCGCCCCTGCAGCTTCATATTGAACATCCGGGTTCCTGTGGTTCAAAAGCCGGATAAGTCCCTTGACATCCCGTTCAGCTTTCATTCGGGCGACACTGCTACTGGATGAAAATACATTCCTGATCTGATCGAACAACGAGATTCCTGCTAAAAGGATAAAAAGAAGAGTTTTTCTGCTCATAGAGAAGGTTGCATCGACACGCGCAGAGGTCATCTCTGTTAATTAATACGGGGAACAGGATAAAAAGATCGTGAGCACGATATCCGATCGCAGTTTCCAATAGCTTACGACATCTCAAGGAAGAATTATTTATCATATGGGGAAAAGTATATATCCCCCTCCAGAGGATTACACACAGTGATCACGTTAAGGTTATCAAAGATATGCCACTCGATAGCGATACAAAAATTACGAAACTGAAGAATATGGCAATAGCGAGATGTATGGAGCGGATAGATCAAGCGGCATCCAAGGCGAAGGAATTAATGAATAAACCAAAAAATGAAGGAAAGGAAAATATAAACAGCAAGAGCGATAAATCGGCCAGGATTACCTCATTTTTAAAAAAAAGACATGGCCTTTAACATCTGTCGGAAAAGCAGCAGGAGAATTGACATCTCAGGATAAGGATGCCGGCAGATAGAGATTTCACCATCTGGTCGGGTTTGAGTGGTTTATCAAAAGATCTGATGCAACAACCTATATTTTCAGTCTTAAGGTTTGAAGGGTAATACTCGAATTAAAAATTGAGTGAAAGTAATATAACATTGGCATCCATCAAATTCCGGGCATTCGATCTTTTTAATTCACGCTTTCTTTTTCTTGCGTTCAATTATTTTTTTGACCTTTTTTAACCGGAAGAGATCTTCGCGCTCGCGCTCATCGATGGTATTTTCAATATATTTTGCCTGTTTCTTTAAATCGGGGATAAGCACCTGCTCCAGCGCGTTCACCCTTCTCCGTGTCATCTGGATCTCCCCCCCGAGTCTTTTCAGGGCAGTCTCAGTCTCCGCGAGCCCGATGATTAAATCCAGTTCCATCTCAAACTTTTCAGCAGTTTCATCAATTCTTCCGCTCACTCCGATGATACTGTAGCCTCTGTCAAGAACGCTTTTTGTGATCCTCTTTTTCTCGATTACCGGAACGGGAACACCCATGATATTTTTTCCCTTGATATCGACAAACAGACCTCTCCGCGTGGCAAATGATGCCGACTTCAGGGTGACAGAATCATCTGCGGCGAGAGCGGACAGGAGTGATCGCTGCGCCGAAGCAGCAACACTCTCCAAATCCACTCTGGACTTCGAAACAGATTCCATGATGTTGAAAAACTCCTGGATGAGAGCATCCATCTTCTCCCGTAGGAGATCTCGCCCCTGCTCTGCAAGCTTTATCTGGGCGTTTTTCTTGATGAGCTCCATCCTTGTGGGATTTACCTGCTCCATTGCTCATCCCTTTCTGTAGGTCGGGTGATACTTCCCGATAAATTCCCGTTTTATTCGTTTCAGTTCGTCTTCCGGCAGCATAGACAGGAGGTCCCAGCCGATTTCCAGTGTCCTTTCAATGCTCCGGTCCTCATCACCCTGAGTGATGAATTTTTTCTCGAATTCATCTGCAAATTTCAGATATATCTTATCCAGTTCCGTAAGTGCCTCCTCACCTACGATCGCAACCAGTCTCCGGAGATCTCTGCCATAGGCATAGGAAGCATAGAGCTGGTCTGCCACATTCCGGTGGTCTTCCCGTGTTTTCCCCGGGCCGATACCGAGATTCATAAGCCGTGAGAGACAGGGAAGAACGTCAATAGGCGGATCGGCCCCCCTCCTGAACAGGTCTCGCGATAGTACGATCTGCCCCTCGGTAATATAGCCGGTCAGATCCGGCACCGGGTGGGTGATATCATCATCGGGCATCGTCAGGATAGGGAGCTGGGTAATCGATCCTGTCTTCCCCTTGATTCTCCCTGCACGTTCGTAGATCGTTGCGAGATCCGTGTACATGTAACCAGGATACCCTCTCCTCCCGGGGACTTCCTCCCTTGCCGTTGAAATCTCTCGTAATGCCTCACAGTAATTAATCATATCCGTCAGAATCACGAGAACATGGAGGTTGTGGGTGAACGCAAGGAATTCTGCAACGGTAAGAGCACAGCGGGGGGTCGCAAGTCTCTCGATAGTCGGGTCATCGGCGAGGTTCATGAAAAAAACCACGCGTTCGAGCGCACCGGTCTTTTCAAAATCCCTCATGAAGAAGGATGCCTCCTTGTAGGTGATCCCCATCGCGACAAACACCACTGCAAAGTTTTCCCCTTCCCCCAGAACCTTTGCCTGACGTGCGATCTGGGCGGCAAGCTTGTTTGCAGGCAGCCCGGAACCGGTGAAGATAGGGAGCTTCTGACCCCGGACAAGGGTCGTTAAGGCATCGATGACAGATACACCGGTCTGGATAAAATCGGCGGGTTTGTCCCGGGCATAGGGATTGATCGGCATCCCGTTGATATCCAGGCTTGCTTCCTGGATAACATCAGGACCCCCATCACGGGGTTTTCCCACCCCGTTGAATATTCTCCCGAGCATGTCGATAGAGACATCCACTTTTGGCGGTTCACCGGTGAACCTTACCCTTGTTTCCATCGCATCAATCCCGCTCGTGCCCTCATAAACCTGGACAACCGCAAGATCCTTGGAAATATCCAGCACCTGCCCACTCCTCTCCACCCCATTAGGGAGGGTGATCCGTACAATCTCACCATACTTAACCCCTTTAACGGATTGAACAAAGATCAAAGGACCCGAGACATAGCTGACCGTCTTACACTCCTTTATCAACAGGCTGGGCTGTGTCATCTCTCAACCTCCACAGCAGCAATTTTTTTATCCATCTCACCCATGATGCTCCTAACCTCATCCACATCACGGAGTTCCTTCATCCTCCCGATCTCTGCTTTTAATGGCAGTTTAAGGATCTTGCTTAAAGCAACGCCTTTGTTCATTGCCTCGCTGGTCCGTTCATAGAAGTTAAGGATGACTTTGAGCATCCAGTACTGCTTATCAAGCGGGCAGAACGAGTCTATCTCATGATAGGCGCTTTGCTGCAGGAAATCCTCACGAATCATTCGTGTAACTTCCAAAATTGCCTTCTCACTCTCAGGAAGGGCGTCGGGACCGACCAACTGCACGATTTCCTGCAACTCGACCTCTTTCTGGAGCAGGTACATGGTCAGGTCACGCATCTCTTTCCAGTCTTTAAAACCACTTTGCCCAAACCATTCCTCAATGCTTTCAAGATAGAGAGAATAACTTTTTATCCAGTTTACCGAGGGGAAATGCCGACGATACGCAAGGCTCGTGTCAAGAGCCCAGAATGTTCCGGCAATCCGTAACGTATTCTGGGTTATGGGTTCTGAGAAATCGCCTCCGGGAGGAGATACCGCACCGACAATTGTGATAGAGCCAAAACGCTCATCAGACCCCAGGCAGACGACCCGTCCAGCCCTTTCATAGAATGCCGCTAGCCTTGTAGCAAGGTATGCTGGATACCCCTCTTCCCCTGGCATCTCCTCCAGCCTGCCGGAGACTTCCCGCAATGCCTCTCCCCACCGTGATGTGGAGTCTGCCATCAGGGCAACGTCAAACCCCATGTCCCGGTAGTATTCTGCCATAGTTATTCCCGTGTAAATCGAAGCCTCCCTTGCAGCGACCGGCATGTTTGAGGTATTCGCAATGAGAATTGTCCTCTGCATCAGGGGCATCTTTGTCCGGGGATCCACGAGCTCCGGGAATTCTGACAGGACATCGGTCATTTCGTTTCCCCGTTCGCCGCACCCGATATAGACAACTATCTGAGTATCTGACCATTTTGCCAAAGTCTGTTCCGCCACAGTTTTACCCGTGCCAAAACCTCCGGGTATCATGGCAGTTCCACCTTTTGCCACAGGGAACATAGTATCAAAAATTCTCTGGCCGGTAACAAGGAGCAGCTGAGGATCCTGTTTTATCCGGTATGGTCGTCCCATTCGGACAGGCCATTTCTGCATCATAATAATAGGGGTATTGTCCACAAGGAAGCAGACAGGCTCTTCCACCGTGAATGCACCGCTGCGAATCTCCCGGATGGTCCCGGAGACATGAGGGGGAACCATAATCCTGTGCTCAATATGATACTCCTTCACCGTTCCGAGAATATCACCTTCCCCAATTTTGTCCCCGGTTTTTGCAGTTGCGACAAAGTCCCATTTCTTTTCTTTATTTATCCCTGGGACCGTTATCCCCCTTGAAATGAAACTACCGCTTCGTTCGACAAGGAGTGGCAGAGGTCTCTGGATACCATCATAGATGGAAGAGAGCAGCCCGGGGCCGAGTTCCACGGAAAGCGGGGTTTCCGTGTTAATCACCTTTTCGCCCACCTTAAGTCCTGAAGTGTCCTCGTACACCTGGACAACCGCCTGATCCCCGTCCAGACGTATGATTTCACCATTCAGCTCCTCGGCGCCCACCTTCACCACATCATACATTTTCGATCCTCTCATATGTTCTGTGAGAACCACAGGACCGGAAATCCTTGAAATTTTCCCCGCAATCATGTCATCATCTCCTTATCACGATATTATACCCGATTGCCCTCTGCAGCATCCGTTCGATGTAGCTTATTTTTTCGATACCTTTGATCCTGGAAGGAATTGGAATGATGATCGGTCTGTAGGTCTTGCCGATCTTTTCCTGCATTTTCTCGTCGATAGCTGGCATCAGATCCTCACTGATCGCTACGATCCCTGTATCGTCCTTGAAGATCAGGGAGGGAATAATCTTTCTTGCCTCATCCAGACCTGATGCTTCAAGCACGTCTACACCCGCCAGCCTGAATCCTGGTGCAGAATCCGGATCCGTGACAACGACAATTTTATACATAGATCAGCTCTCCTCTCACTTCTTTTTCAGGAACATCTGCGGTCTTGCATCTTGCTATGATCCTGATATTGGTAATCTCGTTATATTTTGCCCAGATGTATGCGATCGGAATGGCTATACTTAAAGGATCACCAAGGAACCGGCTTATACCCAGTTTTATCAAGTATTTTTCAAGTTCTTTTTCCAGTACCGATATATTGCCTGCCTTTAAGGTCTCATTGGGTACTTTAGTGAGAAAACTGTAGGGTGTTGTCTCAAGAAGCTTTATTGCCCCTTCCAATGTCCCTGCTCTCACCATGGCGAGGAGTTTCTCGGTATCCAGCGATAGCCCTCCCTCGATCAGGTAACTCCGCACCTCCTCCAAATCAATTTTATCCCGAATCATCTTCAGAACAATCTTGATATTGGTTACATCGATCTCAGTCATAACCATTTCCCGGACGAGGCGGTCGTCATAACTTTCTCCATTCACCGCTCGTATGGCATTTTTGTAATAAAAGCGATCAATGGCATACTCAAGAATGGCAAGATCCCTTTTTTCAGAATACTCCTTAAAGTTCCGGGTCAATGGTTTTGCGTAGCTGATACTCCATGTCGCAAGGAGGTCAATTACTGCCTTGACATCAGGCTGTTTGATCAGCTCAATCATTGTGGTCTCATCCAGTTCACCTGCCGGTATGAGGCACTCAAGGATTTCTGACGAGGGAATGTGAATGTTCTTTCCCCGCAGGATTGTTTTAATGTTCTGGATATCCCATCTGCCCAGCAGGATTTTTATGTACTTTTCGGATTCGTCCCCTTTCATGAATCGCAGAATTTTCCTGAATGCTGCAGAAAAATCCCTTCTTAAGGCAACCTCAATGCACATGATTCCGTGGTATTGGACACGTGCCTTTTCTATCTCATCTTTATATGCAGTGTTCGTCAGTTCAGTTATGATAGATTCTACATCAGGTTTGAGGATAAGGATTTCAAATACCGATGGGTCGAGCAGGTGCCTTTTCATGCCTTTTATCCGTGCATTTACATATTCACATTCCAACCTGATCACCGTAGAGTACAGCAAATACTTCCAGTTTTAACTGTACTTTTGCTCTCTCAAGCCTCGACTCAATCGTATTGAAAATGATGAATTTTCCATCCCTTGTGCTCGCATTCAATCCCCCAACAGAAGTGATATCGGTCACGATTTCGTGGCTTAATATTAGTTCCGTCAGCAATTTTTTACAAAGGCTCTCATCCTGTTTATCGATGTGTACCAGGATTTCTTCTCCTTCCAGTTCAAGGAGCGTTTCTTTTAACAATTTCCTGAAAATATTCTCATAATTTGCCTGACTGCGTACAGATAGGAGAGTTTTTTGGGCTTCGGCAAAAGCATGTTTAAACACATCATCCTTGGCCCGGATTAGCTGCATATGATTTTCTTCATTCATTTTTGCTATTGATTTGCGCTTCTCTTTGTCCACGGTTTTTTTAACCGCGTCCAGATACTTCTTTTTTATTATTTCGTCCTTCCCTTTTGCTTCGGTTATGATATTTTCTGCATCCTGGCCTGCCTTTTCTTTAATTGCCCTGACCTTGTCCTCGGCACACAACTCCACCGATTCAATCAACTGCTCAAATGGCATTGCATCACCCGCATCTGTTTTGGAATTTCCCGACCAGCTTTATTATGGTCGATCCAACCTGTTCCGCCCACAGTATCCGGCTCCACCAAAACCTCATCGTGACATATCCCACAACAGTCCGGCATATTCACTAGGGGTGTTCCTTTGCATACGCTCATTCCAGCATGAGCATAATCATTGCCGAGACCACGAAACCAAGGATTACCAGTGTTTCTGGAATTGCCACAAGGATCATCATGAGACCAAAGGATTCGGGTCTCTCTGCAACCGCTCCGGCACCAGCTGCCCCGATTCTTGATTGGGCAATCCCGGTTCCCAGTGCTCCTAGTCCAAATGCAATTCCAGCTCCGATAGGTATTCCAAAATCCACCATGTTAATCACATCCTCATTTCTATAGTTTTTGAAGTTTTTTTCTTTTCATATGTTCAGCCTTCTGTACAGGTTTTTTCTCTGACCGGCATATTGTCTCTCAGTCATTCCATCAATCTACCCCCCCTCTTTTTCCTTCATGAACGGCTTGTATGTTTTTCCTCCCCCTTCGAAAAATTTGGAGTGGAATTCCACAAAATGCAACCTGAGGGAATGAAGAAACGGAGAGAACATGGCAAGGCCGATATTGAGAATATGCATCAGTGCTGCGATTAAAAATCCTATGATAGCGATTTCGGTTGCTCCCCCGAGCTTATTCGCCACCAGTGCAAGGATTACTGAAGCCATACCGATCGCCATCAGCCTTGCATAGGAAAGAATGTTAACCGCAGTACTCATGATCTCAAATGCCCCGAAGAAACCGCCACCATAAATGATCATCGGAAGGCTGATAACGAGCAGCACTACACCTAAACCGAGAAGGATTGCCGGGATTACCTCTACCAGGGTTCCGAATACGATAAGCATGCCGAAGATTACTCCAATCATTCCTGCTTTTTCTATCATGTGTTTCCTGTTCTTCTTAGCATGGGCATTGAGGATTCCGAGAACAAGACCGAGTAATACGTGGAACACTCCAATTGCTATTGCAAGGACCAGCATGGGAACGATTGCTTCAGCCCTGTTCATAGATACACCGGCGATTGTCAGGGGTTCAATCCAGCCCATCTCCTCACCTAAATTCCCGAAAAACTCGCCGTAGATAAAACCGAAGAAAATAGTCCACAAAGACGAGAAAATGAGGATATTCATCAGCTGCTGGAGCCAGTTCATGGTCTTATATATCTTTTTCATGACCAGGGCAAATGCCAGGATAATGATGCCGTATGCGATATCACCGACCATAAATCCGAAAAAGAACGGGAAGAAGAAAGCCATCAGCGGGGCCGGATCAACTTCCCGGTATTTTGGTGTACCAACCACGTTTATGAGAAATTCAAAGGGTTTAACAAATGACGGGTTGTCATAGAAGGTGGGCGCATCGTTCATCTTCTCCGGGCTTACTTCAATTTCGATAACGATAACCCTTTTTCCGAAGGTTTTATCCAACACTTCTTTTATCTGGTTCAGGAACTTTTTGGGAACCCAGCCCTCAATCAGGAAGGTATACTCAGTCTGACCGAATTTACCAAATACACCTGCCTCTTCGTTCCTGTCCTCAAGCACTTTTTTCAGAACTGCAAGTTCCTGGTACCACTCCGCGGAAAGAGTTTCGAGTTTTTTGTCAATTACTGACATTTCGTCAATTGTTTTTTCCCTTTTCTCCGTTATCAGCTGAAGAATTTCATTAAATGGCTTTCCCAGATACTCCGGGGGCATCCTGACTTCATTAACATTCTGGGAAAAGATGAAGGAATGCACCTGCTCGGAATATTTTTTGTTGAAAATAATGACGGTTGCAATGGTGGCTTCATCCATATCTGCAGAAATTAATTCAAACTGGTTTTTGGTGATTTCCACCAGCGCATTTCTGACAAGTTCCAAAACATCCCGGAACTCACGCTGTATAAGAATTACGGTGATCTCAAAGCCCTTTAACACGGGTAACTGGCTTTCCAATGGCTGAATCTTTTTAATAATTTTTTCATATCTGCCAAGTGCATTGAGGGAAAATTCAAGATTGCCCTTTCTTTCGGCAAGATCCTTTGTTGTCGATTCAAGAACTGCGACAACATGGTTTGCCCGGTCGAATAGCTCCGCCTGGCTTTTTTTCTGCAGATCTTCAGTTATCTGTGCCTGCTTCTTAACATCATCGGGAATTTTAGGGAGGGAGAGGAAGATGCCGCCTATCTTCATTAAAAGAGTGTTGAGTTCCCCGGATTTTGCGATATCCATCTTCCTGAGAATCGTGTCCCCGGGAAGGATGGTCTTTGATACGTCCTCAAGATGAACCGTGCCAGTATGGTATAAGACATCCACAACGCTCTGAAGGTCATTTTTTGGCCCCATAACCTGAATTTTTTTCATCTTCTGAAGCATAGTGCCCTACTCCATGGAAACGATTTTTACTATCTTCTCAATCGCTGGTTTAATATTCCGTTCTCCCTTTTCCTTTTCTGATATTACCTGCAGGTCTCCTTGTTTTTTAAGTTGTTCAAGTTCTTTGTCAATCTTCTCTTTTTCAATCTCGTAATACTCCTGAGCGGCCACTTTTCCCTGTTTCTCAGAATTTTCAATCATTTCTTCTGATTCTTTTCTTGCTATTACGATAATTTCCTCAGCTTCCCTCCGAGTGTCTTCAATTTTAATATTGAGCAGAAGTTCTTTTTCCCTGATTTGTTGCAATAATGTTTTTTCTGCCACAATTTACAACCCCTTCGAAATTCATCCTCGCATTTTTTAACTTTTGTGTGAGATCATTTTCCAAGTGGATATTGTTCCATTGCGATAAT
>DATMWO010000059.1:0-2151 GCA_035562475.1 Methanoregula sp. | reverse complement strand
TTCTCTCTGTCTTTAGACGTTGATGTTCAGCCCCGTGCGGATAAATATACCGATAACAAAGGATATTGCGGCAATCCCGAGACTGATGAGGAGCATCTCCCCAAAGCGTTTCCAGAAGGGAAGATCCTTGGCCACAGAAATATAGAACGTGAACAGGAATATTACCATCACAGCACCCAGCAGGGTGAGCATGAGCGCATAATACGGGCTGGTAAAGACAAGGAATGGCAGAATAAGCAGGGCAACGGTCAGAATATAGGCAACACCGGTATAGACTGATGCCTTGAGTGGGTCTGTTGGTCCCCCGTCCGATCGCTGCGAAAGGTACTCAGATGCCCCCATCGAAAGCGAGGCTGCCACACCCATGATCAGGCCGACAACCGCGATGATCTGCGTGTTCTGGATAGCAAACGTGAGACCTGCAAGCGTTCCGGTAAATTCAACAAGAGCATCATTGAGTCCGAGCACAACCGAGCCAACGTATTTTAATCGCTCTTCATCGATGAGAGCAATGAGTTCACGCTCATGGGTTTCTTCATTTGTCAGGATCGTCTGGATTTCGGGAATCTTATCAATGAGGGCCTTATCATACGACTGGGCACGTTTTTCCACCCCTTCCATGAGTTTAATCGCAAACGTAATACCAAAGACCCGTGCGATCAGGTAATAGAACCAGATACGAGCGGTGTTGGGGTCTATGTCCTGGTGTGTATATCGTTTCCATATGCCATAGTGCCCGAGCTCATCCTGTGCAATCCGGGTCAGCACCTCGCGGTTGTGGGGGTCTTTTTGCGCGGCAGCGATTTTTGTATAAATATGATGTTCAGTGATCTCGCCCCGCTGCATGGCAAGGAGGGATGCAATAAGCGCTGGCTCGAATCGGGTTTCAGTCATGGGCAGGTATCCGATATGCAGGATATGCCTTTAAACTCTGCGACATTGCTTGATGTCCGGTATTATCGAACAGCGTGACAGAGGCCGGGTCTTGCTCTGAGCAATGCAATAAAAGAAATACCGGAAACGAACTAATACACCCTTATTACCAAAGGAGGTTAGGAAACATGGAAGCAGGCAAGGGATATACTCTACCAAAACTTCCCTATGGGTATAAGGCTCTGGCTCCTTATATCTCGGAAGAACAACTCACATTGCACCACCAGAAACATCACCAGGCATACGTAACGGGTGCAAATGCCCTCTTGGAAAAACTCGACAAGGCACGAAAGGACAATACCGATCTGGACATGAAAGCAACCTTGAAAGAACTTTCCTTTCATATCGGGGGTTACCGGCTGCATAAACTGTTCTGGGAAAATCTCGCACCGGCCGGTGCTGGTGGCGGAGGAGTACCGAAGGCCGAACTTGCACAAGCTATAGATGCAGAGTTCGGGAAATTCGACCGGTTCAAAAAGGAGTTTACCCAGGCTGCGTCAAGTGCCGAGGGATCGGGTTGGGCAGTATTAACCTACTGCATGAATACCGGGCGGCTCTTCATCATGCAGTTTGAGAAGCACAATGTCAACGTGATACCTGGATACCGGATCCTTATGGCACTCGATGTCTGGGAGCACGCTTACTATCTTGATTACAAGAATGACCGGGCGAAATTTATCGATGCATTCTGGAGTCTTGTGAACTGGGAAGAAGTGAATGCCCGGTTTGTGACGCATTTGAAAAAGTAATTTTTTATCGAATTCCTTTTTTACGGCAATAGAATAAAAAATGACGTTATTATACATGAAAGGACAATGTCTTTCCCCATCATGTCACTGTGCTTAGAGCGATTATGACACATTACCATTTTTTGTGGTATCGTATTTCGGGATGGTTGAAGGGATATTATACCATCCTCAAGGAGCTTTTTCGTCTTTTTTGAATCGTAGTATTCATATAAAATGTGGTTTGTTACCCCTTTCTCTTATCCTCAACGATGATTGCCGCCGTCCCCGACAGGACGACCCCGCGGCGGATCAGCGACGAAAAATTAATTAAGAAACTCACCGCCCGCCGTGCTTCGGAGAGGTCCTGATACGGGGGTCCATCAGATTGAGGACGATTTTCCTGGATTCGGTGTGAGCCAAATCGGTTCATGTCAGTGTTTGCGGGGCCGGCACATTGCGCGATTTAGTTGCGTGTCAGATGAGCCAATTG
>DATMWO010000058.1:0-3343 GCA_035562475.1 Methanoregula sp. | reverse complement strand
TCATCATTCTCTCGTAAGTCAGTCTGTTGTAAGAAGCTGGTGCGTTTACTGACAACGCGGTCCATGCCCGCAGCGGTGGGGTGCGCTGTGCGCAGCATCATCGGGTTGGCAGCAGCAGGAATTACCGAATTTTAAAGTGGACGTGCAGGCTTCCCGGTGGCTGACATCTCCTGTATCCTGTTCGTGTATTTCACCGCATGCGCAGGTGTGTTCGTCAATGCACCCTCGTTGAACAGGGGCAGTTGATTCAGTGTTGTTGATTGTGCGTTTGGTTGGTTCTTGCATTATGTCACCAGGAGTACGGTTTCCCGTACCTTAATTACACATATGCGCATAAATCATTTAAACACTGGTGTTTTGACATACCAGAACTTGAGAATTCCCCCTTCAGGTTCAGACGAAGATTCAATCACGGTTCTGCGACAGGCAAAAGAACTATTCCCGTTCAGGTCAGATGGTGTGTTGTGATTCCGCAGCTTTCCCTTACCGTCCTTGTTGAAAATACCACCCTCACCGACCGGTATTTCTGCGGTGAACCCGGCCTGTCGTTCCTGATTGAAACAGAAGGGAAGAAGATCCTGTTTGATACCGGCTGGTCAGACCTTTTTTTACAGAATGCCGGAAAGATGGGAATCTCTCTGCTTGATCTGGATATGGTCGTGCTTTCGCATGGTCACCTGGACCATAGCGGGGGACTGTTCCCGCTGATACGACATATGACCAGGTCAATAATAGAGGGAATTCCGGTCAAGAAACCGTTACTGGTTGCCCATCCCTGGTGTTTTTATCCCCGTCCGAAATCCCCGGTTCCCGATACAGGCACGGTGCTCTCAGAGCTGGAGCTTTCACGGTTTTTTGACATGTGCACTACAACAGTTCCGCGATATCTTACCAACAACCTTGTTTTTTTAGGAGAGATCGAACGGAATTTCGAATTCGAGCGGGTTGATCCAGGTGTGCGAAAAATAATTCTTCCTGATGGATCTGCCAGAGAGGATCATATCCTTGACGATTCTGCGCTGGCATTCAGGACGGTAGAGGGACTGGTTATCATCACCGGTTGCTCACATGCCGGTATCTGCAATAGTGTGGAGCGGGCTCAATCGGTGTGTGGTGAACAACGGGTTATTGACATCATAGGGGGGCTCCACCTTCTCAAACCATCCCCGCCACGTCTTAAAAAGACGGGGGAGTATCTGCGGAACCTTCAGTTGAAATCCCTGCACGCCTGCCATTGCACATCGCTCGCATCAAAAATTGCCCTTGCGGGGTATTGTCCCGTGAGGGAAGTGGGGACCGGAATGAAGATCGAGTGGTAGAACTTCCGTCCTCGCTACCAAATTTTTTTTGCCAAGGGTACGAAATTTAATCAGTGGTTTAGTTCACTGTGTAGTCTCGCGCTCCCCTTTTCCTTTCGGGCTCAAAGCCTTGTTGATGTGACGGAAAAATTTCCAGTGCAGGAGCAGGTGAATAATCAATAAGGCAGCAAATATCAGGCTCGTGTTGTTATGCATGGTCACCCACTGGTTTTTGGGTATCCCAAGGTAGGTTATCCAGCCACTGCCCCGCCCGCCACCTTCCGGAAAAATAAAATACAGGACAAGCCCGGAAATCAGCGACGGGATGAACGTGATCAGGCAGCCGATGTCCACAAGTGCGTTGATGGTAATGCGTTTCATGAAAAACCTCATATCTTATCAGGACTGTGCTGGAAAAAAATACTTTCCGCGAATCCTGCTTATGTCATCTCAATCCATTCGAACCCGGTCCAGGTGAAGGATTGAGAGCGAACGTATATTTTTAGAGCTTTGAGAGTGAAGGGTATCCAGCCGGTTCCTTTTCAATTTGTGTATCGCGTTTCATTCGAATCTCTTATTTTTAAAATACTCCGTCGGAAAAAAACAGCCTCATAGTGGTGTTCTGGAAGGGTTACCGGGGTCCGGATGGGCTAAAGTATGGGGCCAGAAACATCTCAAAGTAAAGGGCTTTAGAAGCCGATAGGTGAGGTGCAAAACAGCCGTATTTTGGCAAAAAGAGCGATTATTGGGCTTATTCTCCCCAGGAACAGAAAAAGACGATTTTACGGGCTTTTCCGGTTTAGCCCGGATAAGGGATGGAGAAAAAGGAGCCCGTATAGGGCTTTTTATCCCTTGGATCTGCATACCTGTTTTTTAGGTCACTAGTAACGTTCACCACCCTCTGCCGTACTCTCCGGCACAAGGTATGCAGACAAATGTACCGTTGCGGACACGTGCCCGGTGCTCGGCAACCATCTCGCCACAACTGGCACATTGAACGGAGGTAAAGATCTTTGCCCTCACTGGAATTTCCGGTTTAACTTCACGGGTAATGAACAATTCATCAATTGGCATCGTAAGGATGGTATCAATGACTGCTGCCTGCCGCTCGTGGAACTCTTTTTGCTCAGCAGGTGTTGCTGTCCCGCCCATCACTTTTTCCCGGAGTACCGATGCAATCGGATCAATTCGCGCTATGACTGGTTCCGGGCGCTGGACAAGCCGGATCGCACGGTAGGATTTCCGGTCGATGAAGGTGTAGGCATGCTTACCAAAGTCCTGGAGGATAAGGTTGCCCTTGCCGACCGAGCAGCCGGCAACCAGCTGGATCGCATCGACTCCACAGGCATCGTTCTCGACAATAGCAACAAGATCTTCGTCATCAGAACGGCCAGCCCTGAGATACTGTAATGCATACTCTGCTGCACGGTAGCCGAGTGCAAGTCCGGGACAGGTATGCCCATGGAATGCTATAGCTTCGGTGAAGGATTTTATGGATCGCGTCATAGGTTCACATGAATAGATTGTCCTGAGTGGGGAAAGAATTTCGTTGTTCTCTTTTATAATCAGGAAAAGGTGTGCACAAATAATCTGGAGATTGTTAGGTCAATGTAATCCAGGTCGATTCGTACTGCCCGATTAAAAGCAGGGTCTTTTAGATCCTCAGGTGTTCTGCTGAATTATTCCCAGTACCGCGATCATATTTCTGGTTTGACAATTGGATTTTTTAATCGTATGACTCTGTTGAATTTCTTTTCCTTTGATATGAAATTCAAGATGCTGGTACGATGAAGGAGAGAACAGTGCCTGTCCCCCCATACCGCCCCTGCACTGAGCGATGATGACGGAGCACCTGTTCGGTGTTTATCGTATCGGGAGAGCCATAGCGGTGGGGTGAAACCCCCTGAGCGTATAGATTGTAACTGAGCATTTCCCATGAAAATCGAAGCTTCCGGTTTTGATGCAGAAATTGTTGAACTCTTTTTCATCGAATGCGATGAATGCCGCCGCCTCCGACGGGGCACCCTTGCGGCGGATCAATACCT
>DATMWO010000057.1:0-4014 GCA_035562475.1 Methanoregula sp. | reverse complement strand
TATCTGAATATGAGAGTAAAAACTGGCATTTTACTAATCATGGGTTTGCTGTTCCTGGCAGGAACCGTTGCGGCGGTCGGGATTCCGGATACCCTGACGGTCACCACGGACAAACCCTGGATCATAGCTAATAATCTAGATCAATCCACCATCACCATAAAAGTAACGAATACAACATCGGATCCCGGTCCTGTACAAGGAGTAATCGTAAACCTTGACGTTGATCCGTTATATGGAAACATAAGTCCCACACAAGTCACCACAAATATTTCGGGAATGGCTTCAAGCATCTTCAAAGTGAGCACCAAGAGCGGTGCAGCACAAATAAATGCATCCATACCCGCGGGGGTTTCTGGTTCAGCATTGCAGAATATAGATCACAACAGTGCCTATTTCGCAGTTTTTACCCATCCGATGAATGGAACCGTTGCATCCGAAGTTCCTTTTAATATATCACTTACCGACCAATACCTGAATCCTGTGGATAATCGAAGAGGGAATCATATAGTAAATCTCCACATTCATGGTCCTTTCCCGGACGACTGCGGTTTTGCGGAAGCCAGCTATGCACATGATATTTCACCCATACTGGGTGCAAATGGAAACACCTCAGTAAATGTCAAATTAACCTCCCGCGTAGGGGACAACAATATTGCAATGGACGCATATGAGAGTATCCCAAACCAACTCGAATGGATTACTGCCGAGGCGATAGGCAAACCATTTTCGATGACTCAGGTTTATTCACCGTCGGGATCTCCACCTACGCTTCCCGCGGACGGGGTGAGTTATTTCACGATAATTTATAATTTGTTTGATGAATACGGGAATCCAACGAACAAACAATTTATCTGGGTAAATACCTCAGTCACCGGTGAGGAAAGACAGTTCCTGTCAAACAATCTGGGTCAGGTAACGGTACAATATGGTCCCCGATCATCTATTGGTCAAATTGATATCATTGCAACTGCTGTAGGTAATACCTCAGTAAACTGTAGTCAAACGGTAATATTCAAGAACACAGGTGCGGAGATCATATCCCTTACAGCAAATCCTGATACTATGCCAAGCCAGGATGCAAATCCTTTCTTTTTATCTGATGTTATCGCAACGGTTGCGGATATCTCGGGAAATGCAGTTCCCGGAGAGACGGTAAACTTCACTATAGAGGATATTACCTATAATCCTTATAATCTGACAGCAACTCCGCTCCTGCTGACAACCAGCGCAATAACCGATGAATACGGACAAGCTGTGGTTCAATTCAGACCCGGGGGATTTACTACCGTAGGAAACCCCGGCTACAATGCAACCGCAACAGGACAGTGTAAGGTGAATGCAACCTGGAGAAATTCGACAAAAATCGTTCCTATCACCTGGAAGAATTATCCTTATCTGAGTGCGTCAACCAGGGTGACTCCCCTGACCGTTGAGATTAACAAGACTATTGATGTTACCATTGAGTTTAAAGGTGACGGGTGGGCTTTGCAGCCTACACCAATCGATGTTGTGATGTGCACAGACCGGTCAGGAAGTATGCTCTATAACGGAACAGATGGCATCATAGATGACCGGATGGTCCATGCAATGAGGGCGGGCAGGATTTTTAATGCGAACATGGGCTCAAATGACCGGGTCGGTCTCGTATCATTCGGAGATAATAGTGCTACCAGTGGATGGGCAGAACTGAGACGTGGTTTTTCGCACGAATATAGTGGTGCCCAGTGGGTCAGCAAAGATAATACATGGACCGGCGATAACGCCTACATTGCATTAAATTATCCGGGAAATCCGCGGAATTATGGTACAACCCAGTATGCCAGTATTGAACAGAACTTAAGTTATACAAAATCAATGGTGAATACATCAGTTTCAAACATGGTTCCTGCAGGCGGTACACCCATGCGGGAGGGATTATACCGCTCGGTAAAGATGCTGGCAGATGATTCTCGATCAACTGCCATAAGCGCAGTCGTACTATTAACTGACGGGGCATGGAATACGGGAGGGGATCCACAAGGCAGTGGAAGCGCAACCTCGTTCGGTGTGGTTGGAAAGGGAAGTGTCATTACCTGGGCTAAAAATAATAATATAAGGATATATACCATCCGTCTCGGAACTGAAGCGTCGCAAACCGAACTGATGGCATATGCGAATGAGACCGGGGGTAAGTATTTTAACGCACCCACTGCGGATCAGCTGGATGACATATACAGAGCTATCGCCGGAGATCTGAAAGACACCGCGGGGGTAAACACCACCATGACTGCGGATTTTGAGAATGTTAATGTCACCGGAGTATCTATGCCCGGTAATCTGGTCTACAACTATGTATACCATCCAACCGATTCGACAAAGATCCACTGGCAGGATGGGACAACAAATGTTACTGACCAATCCGCTGACTGGGCTGCCGATAATAAACTGGACTTCTCTATCGGAACCATAAAAGTGGGTCAATTATGGAATGCTACCTTCCGGCTCAGAGTTAACCAGAGTGGAATGATTGATGTTTTTGGTAACAACTCCACAGTATCCTTTAACGGGGGTCTGGAAAAACTGAGGCTCCCTCAGACATCCATCACCGTAATACCCAACCTCACGGTCACTGAAATTACCATGAAAACCATAACTCTCGATAATCTCACGTGTACCGAGACCGGAGAGATTAAAGCACTCTTTCCGGTAAAATGGAGCACAAACTATACAGGAAATAAGACCCTCACGGAAAAGGTCTATTACCGTATTAATACAGGACCCTGGGTACAGTTCGACACAAAAACACACGCCTATGATCCACTCACTATGGATTATGTGGATTTTGCACAACTTGATGTTACAAAACTCCCTCCGGGAGACTACAAGATTCAGGTACGTGCAACTGCCTCCGATGCTCCTGATGCAATAGCCGAAACAGTCAGTAAAACGGTAGGTGGACGCGGGAAAACCTTTATTAAACTTGAAGCTCCTCCTTTCCTGGATGATACGCAGTTCTTCAATCAAAATCCGTGGGGGATTGTGGATAGCAGGAGCATTTAAAAAACATCTTTCTTACAGTATGGGGGAATATTCCTCCACCAGTATTTGGCAATCATTTCTCAAATCTTCGGAACATACACACGATTATTACTAATCCTGACGAACAATCAGACATTGTTTAGTACTCAGGAAACCGTGATGCGACTCCAATCGAAGTAATCCAAACAGAAAAAAAACTTTATAATTCATTTTTTCGTTTCCCGGAGGTTTTTATGAAAATGATGAAAGATATTTCCCCAAATGACAGGCCACGTGAGAAGATTGCAAAAAAAGGCGCCTCTGCCCTGTCAGACACTGAATTGATCGAGGCAATCATTGGGCGGGGAACAAAAAACAAAGATGTCCGCATGCTTGCAAAAGAAATCTGCGGGCTTATCGAGATACACAGGGAAAAAATCAGGTATGATGATCTGGCAGCAATACAGGGAATCGGACCTACTAAAGCGTCGCAGATCACGGCATGCTTTGAACTCTCGCGGAGATATTCCCCCAATGGAGGTACGAATACGCATGTGACAAAACCCGAAGATATCCTCCCCCATGTTGCTTATTTAAAAGAAAAACGGCAGGAGCATTTCATCTGTATCACCCTCAATGGCGCCGGTGAAGTTCTCGGCAACAGAACGATAACCCTGGGTCTGCTCAACCACAGTCTTGTCCATCCGCGGGAGGTGTTTGCCGATGCAATCACAGACAGGGCGGCGTCCATCATCTGCGTTCACAATCACCCTTCGGGTTCCCTCGATCCCAGCCCACAGGACATTGCGATCACAACTCAGCTGAAAGAGGCTGGAATACTTCTCGGCATCCAGCTTATTGATCATATCATTATTACAAAAACCGGTTACCTGAGCATGAAAGAGCGTGGTCTGATTTAACGTGAAAAATAGCATCCCAATCCTGCAGGCATACTGAGGTTCAATTATCCAAAGAATCAATAATAATACTTCATTCGGATTAATTCATGCATGGAAA
>DATMWO010000056.1:0-11610 GCA_035562475.1 Methanoregula sp. | reverse complement strand
CATTTATTAGTAATTAAATAAAAAAGAAAAAAATATGCCCGAATTCATACCATGTCCGAATAAGGGATGCAAAAACGGTAAAATTCATTTGTTTGTTGGTTTTGACATTTTTTGGAGTAATTGTCCGGTCTGCAGGGGATCGGGATTCATCGTAAAAAGTGTCCAGAAATCAGCATCGAAAATAGTAAAAGAGATCTGAGTGAATGCCAGGAGCAAAATAACACCAATTCATTATTAAGGTGCACATATCTTGAATATACAACACCCCCCAACATTCACTGATATAAGGAGAGGGAACTGGCTCAAAAATTCATTTCAAAATCAGAATAAGTCTGATAAACCTCGGGATCAAACTGCTCCACAAATCAGGGTAGTTTGGTAAAGTATCAAGGTGTAATGCACTTTTGTGACAGAGGACGGCGGTAAAAATGATACTCAAAGATTTCCTAATCAGCGCAGGAACAGAAAAAAATCTCACGGAGTTAATTCTCCTGGTAAGCACCCAGGCTCAGCAGGTGAAGAATGGTTTTTTCCCTACCTGTATGAAAACACAAGCGTGTGAACTGACCAGAAATACTTTTGGCGAGGAGCAGATGGCTCTTGACAAGTATGCTGATGCGGTATTTATTTCCGGACTTAAAAAATCACGTCTTGTACATTATATTGCGACAGAAGAACAGGAACAGATCATCGAAGTTGAACATCCGAAAAACAACTTTGGTGTGGTCATCGATCCTCTTGATGGTTCATCGCTCATTGATGTGAACCTCTGTATTGGATCTATTATCGGCATTTACCCGGGTCATGTTCTTGAAAAGGGCGCAAAAATGGTGGCCGCCCTCTACATCCTGTACGGGCCACTTACCCTGCTGACACTCACAACCGGCAGGGGAGTTCATGAATTCGTCCTTGATGATACGGGAGAATTTGTTCTGAAGGAACGGGATATCAAAATCCCGGAAGGGAAAATTTATGCACCCGGTGCCCTGAGGAAGGATTATATCCCGGCTCATGCCCGGTGGATTGAGCATCTCGAGCACGAGGGATATAAACTCCGCTTCAGTGGCTGTTTCGTTGCAGATGTTCACCAGATCCTGCATAAAGGGGGTGTATTCACGTATCCCGGATTCAAAGGAAAGGAAAAGGGAAAACTGAGACTTTTGTATGAAGCAAATCCCATGGGAAGGATCATTCACGAAGCCGGGGGAGGAATCAGTAACGGAGTGACTGATATTCTCCAGATCCTACCGGAAAAGATCGACCAGGTCACTCCCATTTATATCGGGGGTAAAAAAGAGATCGGGCTGATTGAAAAGTATATGACGCAAAAGATGATACAAGAGGAGTGATGAGTCTATGAAACAGAACGATTATGGTCCAATCCCTGGTTCAACGATTTTTCGTGGCATTTCCGGCCAGAAAACAATTATCATGGCGGCAAATACGCGGATTGCAACGGTGGCACAGGGTATTTTCAAAGCCGCAAAGGAGACTGATTCCGCAGTATTCATGGAGCTTGCCAGGTCAGAATGTGACCTGAAAGGGGGATATACCGGTTTAACCCCGAAGGATTTCTCAGAAAAGATGAGCGAAGCCGCAAAGGCGGTGCAGTTTGATATCTGGGCTCTGCATGCAGACCATATTACGATAAAGAAGGGGGATGGGCCGGAGATTGACGGGACGAAGCAACTGATTGATGCCCAGGTTGCGGCCGGGTATACCTCTTTTGCTATCGATGCCTCACACCTCTTCAACTTTGAGGGGAAAACGGTCCGGGAGGAACTCGCAGAGAATATCCGAGTTACAACGGATCTCGCCCGTCATATCAGGAACCGGATGAAAGGAAAAGATTTTGGGCTTGAAGTCGAAGTCGGGGAGATCGGACGAAAAGATGGTGAAGGTCTGATCCTGACGCAACCTGCAGAAGCCGTCGAGTTTATAAAAGCTTTGAACGAGAATGAGGTCTTTCCACACGTGCTTGCGATCGCTAATGGTAGTACCCACGGGCATACCTACGATGCGAACGGGAATGTAGTCGCACAGCTCTCGATCGATATTCCCCAGACAAAAGCAATAGCAAACGCCCTCCGGGACAACCACTTGCAGGTCGGTATCGCCCAGCATGGGATCACCGGCACTCCCCGTGAGCTTATCAACCTCCATTTCCCAAAAGGGGACATCATCAAGGGGAATGTCGGCACCTTCTGGCAGGATGTTGTGTTTGAAATCCTGAAAGTGTACGAACCCGCCCTCTATAAGAGTATCCAGGATTGGACGCTTGAGAAATACCGGCCTTTGAACCCGGGTAAAAAAGATCCCCAAATCTTTGACGGCAACTGCAAGTTTGCGATTAAGGAGTTTTTCAAGGATATTTATTCCGTGGACGAGGAAACAAACCGGGCGATACGTGCGAGGGCTTATGCCGAAAGTCTTGTTTTCTTCCGGTCGTTCGGTGCATACGGGTCAGCATCCCGGGTCAGGAAGATCCTCTAGAGAACCAACACAACTTTTTTCTTCTGCAGAGAGATTCTATACTGTGATTTCTCATGCCGAAGACCACGATTTCTGTTATTAAGGCGGATGTGGGAAGTTTCCCCGGGCACTCCCGTACCCACCCGAAGCTTCTGGAAAAGGCAGCAAAGATGCTCAAGGATGAGGAAGGTAAACTGCTCATAGACTCCTTTGTCACCCACTGTGGTGATGACCTTGAATTGATCATGACACATACCCATGGCGTGGACAATGAAAAAATCCACCGGCTTGCATGGGATGTCTTTCTGGAATGCACAAAAATTGCAAAAAGTATGAAGCTGTATGGTGCCGGACAGGATATGCTCGCCGATGCATTTTCCGGCAATGTTAAGGGTATGGGTCCTGGTGTTGCCGAGATGGAGTTTGAAGAACGGGGCAGTGATCCTGTTCTTGTATTCATGGCGGACAAGACCGAGCCGGGCGCGTGGAACTTCTTCCTTTACAAGATCTTTGCCGACCCTTTCAACACGTCCGGACTGGTAATTGACCCCTCGATGCATAAGGGATTTGTCTTTGAGGTGCACGATCTGGTTGAAAAGCGCCGTATCCTGTTCAAGTGCCCCGAGGAGATCTATAATCTCCTTGCATACATTGGTGCCCCGTCACGCTACGTGATCAAGCATGTGTTCAAACGTGAGGGGGACATTGCTGCTTCTACCAGCACCCAGCGTCTGAGTCTTATAGCGGGACGGTACGTTGGTAAAGATGATCCGGTTATGATTGTCCGTGCCCAGAGCGGTTTTCCCGCTGTCGGTGAAGTGATCGAACCGTTCTGCATACCGGTCCTTGTTGCCGGGTGGATGCGGGGATCCCATCATGGCCCGTTCATGCCGGTCGGGCTGTGCGATGCCAACTGTACCCGGTTTGACGGGCCGCCCCGGGTCATTTGTATGGGTTTCCAGATAAATAATGGCAAGCTCATCGGTCCTGCAGATATGTTTGATGATATAGGGTTTGATCATGTGCGGGCACGGTGCAATGAAATTGCTGATCTCATGCGGGCCCAGGGACCATTCGAGCCGCACCGCCTCTCACTTGGGGAGATGGAATATACCACCCTTCCTGGTGTTGAAAAGGAACTTTCAAAGCGCTGGGAGCCAATTCCCCAAAAATAGGTTTTTCCTGGCGTATTCCCTACTCCATTTTTCACCACGAACAGCACATGACCTGCATTAAACGGGAGCATACGGAACCGTAGTAATGAGCAAACTTTAATTATCTTACATCCCAAATTAGGGCAGATGGTTAACGGAATTGTTTTGCCGATAAAAAAAGTGTTTGGCCTTGTGGATTCAAAAATATCTGTCGAGATCAAAGACGAAGGCCGGAAACTTCAGGGGCGTCTCGTTGCTGTGGATGAGTACCTGAATATTCACATGGATGAAACGATTGAGTTTATTGATAACCAGCGGGGAAGAAGCCTTGGTACTGTCGTAATCAGGGGCAATAATATTCTTACCATTGCACCGGTTATCGGATGATGAAAAAGGTGGACAGCGTGGTAGATCCTGTTGATGAAGCACTGAAACTGATCCAGTCGAAACCGGAAGGTATTCTCCAGAGTGAGCTCTGGAAAGAACTGGGCGTTGACAGCCGGAAATGCTCCCGGATTGTCAAAAAGCTAGAAGATAGTGGACTCATTGACAGGACCGAGTTCAAGAAAGACGGGATCAAGACGTACCTTCTGCATGCCAAACAGATGCCGGTGAATCCTGCGCACCTGCTTGCAGGAGATGAGCTTATACCCTGCATAAGCTGTGAACTTGAGTGCATCGTTGAGGAATGTCATCCCCTTATGGACTGGATGTACCAGCTGGCGATTGTCCAGCATACGGAATAGACCTTCTTTTTTTGTGGCGATTTGTCGCTTCATTTCGATATGCTCAATACCCACCAGGTGAACACTTTTCCTGTCAGTCATATGAACAAGTTCAAGATTTCGCTCCTGCTCCAGTGCCTTGTGTTTTTAATACCCGTGAACATTTACGTCATTGGAGATTGGCTGGGTACCGGTGTGCAATGGGTGCTGTTCCGGTACCAGCAAACGTACCTGGGAAATAGCCTGATTCTCATAACCAGAGAAATTACCTTTGTTCTTTCCGGAACGATTGGCGGAAGGAGTGCAATCTCTATCACCCTCTGGGCGATCGGAGTTCTCCTGTTTATCATAGCAACATCCCTGGTTATTCTTGCAAACGTCAACAAGGATTTCCCGCTGATAAAAAAAGCATCCTTTTTTACGATAGCCGGAGGGATTATTATTGCTGTTTCTATCCTCTCCCAGTATGGCTTCCTGCTCAACAGTCCCTCGGGATTTGCTCTTCCCGTAGGGATTCCGATCATCCTCATCATAGGATGGTGGATGTACCAGGAAACGGATAATGAAACGGAAGATGACAATTCTGGCCCTGAATAAAAATTTTGGAGGAATAAAAAAAAATTTATGGGGGTGAGTATTCTTCTCCTGATAAAAAAATTCTCGGACAACTATTTATCGCTCTACTATCCACCTCATATGAGTGAACAATCCACGATTTCCTTAAAAGAGATCCACCATGATTTCTGTTTTATATGTCGATGACAATTCTGATCTTTTCGGGCAGATCCGCTCTTTTTTAGAAAAGGCCGGAGATATCAGGATCGACAACGCCCATTCCATAAAACAGGCGTTGGAAAAAATCAAAGGCCGGACCTATGATGTAATCATTTCCTATGAGCAGATCCCCGAAGTTAACGGTATTGAATTCATGTCTGACATGAATGGGATTGAATTTTTACAGTATCTCAAATCAATAGGAAACACAGCACCGGTTATTCTGCTCTGCCGACGGGGAAATAACAAAATCGCTGTTGAGGAAGTCACCAATGCGACCGAGATCACTATTCCAAAGAGTGGTGATATCCGTCCGAATCTTCTGGAAATGGTCACGGTAATCAAGCAGACCATGCTCCGAAAAAAAGCGGAACGGGAGATAAAGGTGCAGAACGAACAACTTACCGCCATCCTTTCCGCAACTCCTCTTGGGATATTTCAGGTACGCAACCATCTCATGACCTGGGTGAACCAGCAATTTTCAGAAATGCTCGGTTATGAAGAATCATACCTGGTTGGTAAAGATATGGGTAGTATTTTTAAAACTCCTGAAGACTTCGATCTGGTATGCCATCAGCTACAGATCAAGCGCAGCTCCCCGGGTTTTAGCCTGACAGAATGCAACCTTCTGAAAAAAAATAATTCAACCCTCGCATGCCAGCTGCAGGCACAGATGGTTGACCCGCGGGATATCGGTAAAGGCGGGACATTTGTTGTAACTGACATATCGGAAAGGAAAAAAATAGCTGATGCGCTTAAAGAGAGTGAGGCAAAGTACCGGGAAGTACTCCAGAATACCCAGAGCATCATTATCAGGATGGATACCTCGGGAAATATCACCTTCTTTAATCATTTTGCACTCTCATTCTTTGATTATACCAGTGACGAAGTGATCGGGAAGAACGTTGTAGGGACCATAGTTCCGCAAAAAGCCCGCTCCGGTCATGATCTGTCCATGATGGCAAATGATCTCGGGTTTAATGCTGAAGGCTATGCTGTCAACGTGAGCGAGAATGTTCGTCGCAACGGTGACCGGGTCTGGATTGCATGGATAAATAAGGCAATCCGTGATGAAAAAGGCCATATCATTGAAATCCTGTGCATTGGCAATGATATTACCGATCGACGGAGGAACGGGGAGATCCGTATCAGTACTGATACGTGGAAGGACATCGTAATTGCCGAAACCGATGTGAAAGAGGAAGTGTTTGACGCTGTCTTCCATATCAGCACTGAAATTTCGATCGAGGGGAGAGAAGGAAAATCTGTTGGCACAACATTTCTGATCGGAGATGCGGATAATGTCATGGCAAAATCGCGGCAGATATCGCTGAATGCATTTGAAGGGCAGAAACCCGAATCCCGCAGTATTACCAATCAGGATATCAAGGAAAACATCAAGGAATTTGCCCAGCTTGACGGTGCCTTTGTGATTGACGGTGACGGCTATATCCGGGCGCAGAGTCGCTATATCACCGTAGATACCAGTAATGTTACCCTCCCAAAAGGTATGGGAACCCGTCACAACTCAGTTGCAGCAATGACTCAGGTCACCAATACTGTTGGCATCGTAGTTTCCCAAAGTGGCGGGGGAATCACCATCTTTAAAAACGGGTTAATACTCAAAAAAATTACCCTCTGATTCCTTCCGCGTTCCCACCACAGCAGAAGTGTTTTTAAAAACCCACCAAGGGATTCACTTCTGCTGTTTTTATGATCTCACTTTCAACACCTTTCCTATCATGAATATTTATTTACCTGGAAAAAAGCTGGTCAATATTGGGTTTATTGTCGCCTTGGCAGTGGCTGTGTTTCTTTATAGTTCTGCTTCGTGCTGCACGGGGGGGTTCAGGTACATTTCCTGGAGTGATGTTTGGGGGAAAAGCTCTATTCCTGAGGGGTGTACTGAGGTGCAATCTGCATACGTAAAAACAGTCTTTTCTCGTAGCACATGCATCTGAAATACCTGTCATTATCTGCCAGCAAAACACGAATCTGAGAGTCCCTGCCCGATCACTACAGGTACGCCCTTCCCATACCTTTCACACCCCTGAATGTTTTGTGGGACGACAGTTTTTTCCATGATACTCTTCCCAGCAGATATGATGACAGACATTTCCTACTGCTTTGAACGCATCCTCAAGATCCGGGAAATTCGGGATCCCTGCATCCCGGAGTATGCGCAGCGGCGTCTTCATGGAATCCCCGCCGATCATACACCCCACGATCATCTTGTGGGTGCTTTTTGAGAACCGTACCAGTTCATTCGCAACGCGTACCGGATCTGATATTGCTGATGGCACTGCAATCACAAAAGCAATGTCCCAGGCATCCTGGTTTTTTATCATAACGTCAAAAGTTCTGGCAAACCGGTCAGCTGATGCATCACCAACCATGTCAATCGGGTTGTGCCGGTTCCAGTCCGCCGGCAGGATCATATCCAGTTCTGCAAGGATCACGTCGGGGAACTCCACCAGTTCTATACCGAACATTTCTGCATAATCTGAGGATAAGACCGCAAATCCCCCTGCATTACTGATTACAATGGCACGGATACCTTTGGGATACCCTTCAGATGACAGAAGTTCTGCTGTCTGAAATGCTTCACGCATGGATCGCACGGGTATTATTCCGGACTCCCAGAATGCTGCCAGATATACTTCGAAACTGCCGGCAAGGGATCCGGTATGGGACGCTGCAGTCATCTGACCAATCCGGGATGAACCCGATTTGATAGCGACAACAGGTTTTTTTGCGGTGATCCCGCGGGCAATCTCCATGAACCGTTTCCCATTTCTGATCTCCTCAATGTACAGGATTATCGCCCGGGTATTGGGGTCATTGCCTGCATACACCAAAAAATCCTCAAAACTGAGATCTGCCTGGTTACCAATACTGATTACTGCAGAAAAACCGATTTCTTCAGGCAGGCTCCAGTCAACAATGGTTGAAATTATGGCACCGCTCTGGGAGATGAAGGCAATTTTGCCGGGTTTGGGTGTTATCGGGTCAAACGTGGTATTGATCCCCTGGTGGGGCAGCATGAGGCCCAGGCAGTTCGGGCCCATAATCCGGAGGTTAAAGCGTTTTGCAATAGTGAGCACCTGCAATTCAAGCTCCTCCCCAACTTTTCCGGACTCCCGAAAACCGGATGAGATGATGATGACCAGGGGAACACCTTTTTCCCCGGCTTCCTGAACGATTTTAGGGACAAAACGCGCTGGAACTACGATTACGGCAATATCGACAGGATCAGGAATTGACGCAAGTTCGGGGTATACCGTGCGCCCGAGAATTTTTCCGTGTTTGGGATTTACCGGAAAGAGTTTTCCGGGAAATGCAAGAAGGTTGCGAAGGACTGCATACCCGACCTTATTGGGTTCAGGAGTTGCTCCGATCAATGCAATAGACCTGGCGTTCAGGATCTCCGGGAGCAGAGAGGGTTGCTGCTGTGCTGGTACCTCTTCAGTAACATCGGTAATGAAGATCCGGGCATCTACAACACAGGCTCCTTGTTCGTATAAAAAAACCGGATTGAGATCAAATTCCACAATGGTGGGACTCTGGATAAAAAAACGTGCCACCCGGTCAATCAGCGAGATAAGTCCTTCCTTATCGCGTGCCGGTTCGTTGCGAAATCCCGTAATCAGGGGATATGCCTGTAATTCCCGGAGCATCGCATCGATATCCTCAGTCGTGACCGGAAGCACCCGGATTGATACGTCCCGGATGAGTTCGACAAGCGTTCCCCCCATCCCGACCGTAATTATCTTTCCAAAGGTTGGATCCGTCCTTCCCCCTACGAGAATCTCCAGCCCCGTTTCTTTCTGTTGTTCGATGATAAAACCAGAAATGATTGCGGAGGGATCAAATGCTTTCACCTTGTGCGAAAGGGTATCAAATGCCATTTCTGCATCTGCACTCGACCGGATACCGGTACGAACACCTCCCGCATCACTTTTATGGATTACCTGGGGAGAGATGACCTTCATAACCAGCGGGTATCCCAGCTGATCGGCAGCTTTTACCACGTCCTGCCGGGTTCCGACAACTGTAAACTCAGGGACCGGTATACCCTGGTTTTTCAGCAGTGCATATCCTTCCGCTTCTGAAAGCATCGTGCGAGTCATGGCATCAGTTCCCTTGTAGGTATAGCCGTTTCGTAGGTTATGAGGGTTTTTAAAATAACCGGAATAAATCCCGCGTATATCTGCGCAGTACCCTCTTTTACCTTCCCTGTCGTATTGATTCAGGTGAATATACAATGAATTCTCCAGAACCTGAAATATCAGCCCCTTACAGACCGAATAACGATGAAACGATAGTTCCCCTCTATGACAAGCATAAAGTTAATAATATTCTATGACCATCAGTAATCACAATGCATATTCCCACCCCAGAAGAGCTCCGTGCCCGCCGTGAAGCACTCGGTATGAAACAGACTGAACTTGCAAAGCGCGCCGGTATCAGCCAGTCAATGGTAGCACGGATTGAAGCGGGAAATGTAGATCCCCGGATAAGTACCTTATCCAAAATTATTGTAGTTCTGAATAGCGCTGAGCCAAAAAAGATGAGGGCAGCACAGATAATGCATACACCGGTTCTTTGTGTCCAGCCTCAGGATGCGATTACCCGTGCGGTTGAGATCTTTGAAAAGAATAATATTTCTCAGCTGCCGGTAATCGAACGGGGAGTGCCGGTTGGATGTATTTCTGAAACCGTGATCGTAAAGGCGATTGAACAACAGCGCCTGCACAAGACCCACCTCTTTTTTGTCCGTGACTTTATGGAACCGGGATTTCCCACCGTACCCCCCGATATGGATGTGGAAACAGTGATAAATATCCTGCAGCAGAACCATGCCGTGCTCGTTGTCGAGGGGAGGACGGTTAAGGGTGTTATTACCAAACATGATCTTATCTCATTGATTGTATAATTTCTGTTTTTTTATCCCGGCTGCAAAAACTCCGGCCACGTGTCCTTTATCGCAGAAAAATCCCAGGATGGTATTGGGTTGCGTCGCATGCGCGTTTCTACCGAGCTTTTTTTTTTAAATTACATCAAAAATCGTCTTGACAACACACCCCATCCACAAACAAGTTATCCCAATGATTGAAAATCTGTTTACGGTACTACCATGAACAACCAATTCAGGATTTATGGGGTAATTACAGGGTTTCTTGTCATAATCAGTCTGGTCGGTAGTGTAACAGCAGTCAGCCTGGCACCAGGCTGGCAGGAACATCCAGCCGATGACGCCACATTTTCTGATCCGATACTATCACCAGATGGATCAATGGTTTTTGCCGGTGGCAACCAGTTGTTGGTCCGTTCATGGAATGGAGACAACCGCTGGAGCGGTTTATCGGGAACCGTGGCGACGATGAGCTCGGATGGAAATTATATTGTCTCTGCACTCAATGATAATGTCCGTAAATTCACCAGAACCGGCGATGTAATCTGGAACAGGATTACTGGCAGTCCATTCCGTGCAGTTGCTGTCTCGGGTGACGGTTCTCTGGTGATTGCTGCAGATGACCGGGGTTATTTGCGTTCCTGGACTAGTGATGGTAAAAGCCTGGGAGTGGACAACGAGACCGATCAGGTGAAACGAATAGAAATTTCTCCGTCACAATCTCTGGTGGTTGTTTCTACCAAAGATAATCTGAAGGTTTTTTCACCGGAAATGAACCTGGTCTGGGAAAAGAAAACCCTGGGAAACCGTGATTCTTTCATCGCATTCTCTGCTGACAGTTCTACCCTGATATTAGCAGGAGAAAACCAGGTATCATCCTATACGGCCAAAGGATTACTGAACTGGGAAAAGGAGATAACAAATAATTTCATTATCGATATGGCCTGCTCCGATGACTGTTCGACCATTGTTCTGGGAAGTCAGGATGGAAATGTCTGGGTTCTCACCAAAGATGGGCAGATACAATGGAAGTATCCTGCTGGTTCATGGGTCAATAGTGTAGGAGTTTCCCGAGATGGTTCTGTCATTGTGGCTGGAGCCCTTGACGGGACAGTGTATATACTGGATAAGAATGGAAACCTGCTGACCCAGACAAAAACAGATTCTGCAATCCAGCAACGGTCTATTGCTGTCAATGAGGATGGCACCCGGATTGTTGTTATCGCTGAACGCACAATGTACGGGTATAATCTTGATTATGATCGCTCTGGAGTTCCAAAAGCGACGTATACGGAAATACCTGTCCGGACAACACTCACCCCTTCTCCAATCTCTACCCCGGTTCCTGTCAAAACAACCCGGCCAATAACCGTTCCCTCTCCACAAGGCACGACACTGCCCGAAACAACCAGGACCCCCAACTCAGCTCTTACCCCCTTGCTCGCACTCATCGGATTCGCAGGTCTGTTGTTCAAAATCGGGAAACGTAAAAATTGACACCCCCCGGGGGATAATTATCAGACATAATGGTGGATTAATTTCGAAGGATGTTAAAAGAGGGGTCGAAGGA
>DATMWO010000055.1:0-2955 GCA_035562475.1 Methanoregula sp. | reverse complement strand
GCCTATCATGGCAGAAGTGACACCTGCTCAAGGTGAGTGCGGACAGATCATCGCTACAGGAATCTCAGGCAGGCGCCAGGAATCCTGGCTGAAAGATGAGGAATCAATCGCACAGCAATCTCTCAAGAATGTCAGTGCGCTCATCAAAAAGTTCACAGGAAAGGATATCAAGAACATGGATATTCATATACAGTTTATCGGAACGTATGGTGCTGAAGGAGATTCCGCTTCGATCACCATCGCCACTGCTGTCATCAGCGCTATCGAGGGAATACCTGTCCGTCAGAATGTTGCAATGACTGGTTCTCTTTCGGTACGCGGAGATGTCCTCCCTATTGGTGGAGTAACCTATAAAATTGAAGCTGCAGTTAAAGCCGGAATAACGACTGTTCTCATCCCGAGGATGAATCTCGATGACGTTTTGATTGAAGAGCGATATAAACCCCTTGTTACCCTGATTCCGGTGGATACTATAGAAGAAGTCCTCAAAATCGCCTTGGTTCCGGAAAATTCCGAAGGATTCCTCATCAAGCTCAAAAAGATGGCGATGCGTTCGACTGCAATGCTTGCAGAGGTAACTGTTGTCAATAATCCGGTGGCATAAACGAACATGCCCAATATTACCTATTATGATCTGCGTCATGTAACCGGTCAAATTTCCCATATAGAAATTGATAACGGTATCTTTGAGTCCGCAGGAACCACATTTTTCAATAAAGCAGTGCTCCGTGTCATAAGCAACAATGGATGGGGCATTCTCCAGATCGATAATTACCAGCCCTGCAATGGCAGGAATTTTGATGAACTGTTACAGAAAGCCTGCACGCTCTCTGCGATAACTCAGGAACACGTTAACCTCGGAGATGTACCACGGGGTGTGCTTGCCGTTCCTGTAATGAAAGAAGATCCCCGTTCGGTCAGCATTGAGGAGAAAGCCGCAATTCTCTCAGAGATCGAGAAGGGTGCTACCCATCCATCTGTGGTGAACCGCCGGGCAAATTACATCGAGCGAGTTGAGCAGGTGACGTTTTCAGACAGCTCCGGAAACGAATATGGCTACGAGATGTGCCGTTCAGGGTTCAATGTTCTGGCTGTTGCCTCACGGAATGGCAACACCCAGATGGGATATGAACGGGAACATTCCATACACGGGTTCAACCTCAGGCACCACCTTGAACTCGGGAAAAAAGCTGCCGATATTGCTGTTGCATTGCTCGATGCCCAAAACGCTCACGGGGGAAAGATGCAAGTTATTCTCGATCCGGAACTGGCCGGTGTCTTTGCCCACGAAGCGGTTGGTCACGCGAGTGAAGGTGACCTTATTCAGGAAGGTAACTCGGTCCTGAAAGGCAAAACCGGGCTGAAGATAGGAAACAAGCTGCTTACAATTGTAGACGACCCTGGCATGCCCGAGTTTGGGTTTGATCCCGTTGATTCGGAAGGTGTTGCGGTGCGCAGAACCGAGATTATTAAGAAAGGGATTGTTAATGCATTCCTCCATAACCGTGAATCATTAGCCGCAGTAGGTAACGGTGTGGCAGGCCATGCCCGGGGCATGCCCGGAGAACCCCCGCTTGTCCGGATGAGCAACACCTTCATTGAAGCAGGTGATGCCATGGATCACGAGATCTTTGAGGAGTGTGAAAATGGTATTTTCCTTAAAGGCTCCCGCGGGGGACAGGTGGATCCGGGAAGAGGTATCTTCCAGTTCAATGCAGAATATGGGTATCTTGTGAAAAACGGTGAGTGTACTGATATGGTGAGGGATGTCTCTCTATCAGGAGATATCTTAACAACCCTGCACAATATCACCCTTTGCGGGAAAAATCGCGTGATGAGCCCGGGGTATTGCGGGAAAGGAGGGCAGAGTGTACCGGTGAGTGACGGGGCTCCAACAATTCTCCTGTGCAATGCGGTGGTGGGCGGCAGTGGAATGGATTGACCTGATAATTCAAAAAGGGTTAAAGAGCGTCAACGAAGTTGAAGTCTTTTATGTGGAGGGCAGGAGCGTTTCTGCTGACCTGAAACAGAAGAAGGTGAACCTTGCCTCCGCTTCAGAAGACTGTGGACTTGGCATCCGCACCATCCATAAGGGCAGGATCGGATCATCGAGTACAAATGATCCCCGTCACTGGTGTGAATGTCTGGATGCTGCCATTGCTAGCGGCCATCTTGCCACTCCGTTACCTTGGGAAGGACTGCCCGATGCACAGAACATCTCCCACACCCCGCTTACGTTTGATCCTTCGATGAAGATTGAACCTGCATCTGCTCTTGCCCTTCTCGAGCAGATGCTTGCAGGAGCAGAGGAACATATAGCAGAAGTGGCGGCCGGATCTGCCGGGCTTTCCATAGCAACAGTGACCCTTGCCAACAGCAGTGGGGTGCACTATACAGACAGCCATACAGGAGTTTCGCTTTCGTTAGAGGCAATCCACGAACAGTCCACGGGTTACGAATTTGATCATTCCAGTTTTATTGACAAGGTAGATCCCTTCCATATAGGGGAACGGGCAAGCTTTTTTGCCCATGAATCAGCTGGAGGAAAAGAGATCCCCACAGGGAATTATGAGATCCTGCTCTCCCCGCTTGCCTATGCCGAACTCATTGGCAGCGTGTTTATCCCGGCGCTGAACGGGAGGAATGTGCATGCAGGCAGATCCCGGTTTGCAGAATCCTTGGGAGAGCCTGTAGCCAATCCCCTGATCTCGATGTATGATGACCCGCTTCTGCCGGGAGCAAGTGGCAGCGTGAGCTGGGATGCAGAAGGTATGCCAACACACAGAATAGATTTCATTCGGGATGGTGTGCTAGCAGCCTTTGCCTATGATCTTAAAACAGCCTACCGGTATGGAAAGACCAGTACGGCGAGTGCGGTTCGGGGGGGATTTGGCGGTGCTCCGGGAATCGGCCACCATAATTTTGTCGTGGACGGAAAGCGTAGCAGTATAGCAG
>DATMWO010000054.1:0-4946 GCA_035562475.1 Methanoregula sp. | reverse complement strand
CGGTAAAGGTAATACGGAATAATAGCGATACGGTCTGGGGCGCTCCGGGTGTAAACCCGACAATACATTGATAGAACGGCAATAGATATTTTTAATCGACAATAAAAAAGTAAAGAATTGGTAACCGTAGTTCTTTTTGTGATAAGGAACCAGTTTTTTGTGGATGTTTTTCGAATAAAAAGCCAAACTGGAAGTTAACCTCATGTGACAAGACGAGAATAGGTATGGTAAGAATGGTAGTAACGTCAATGCTTTCTGTTTCATGCGGTTTGTCAGCAGAGGAAACTTCTGAATACAAGCCTGTTGAAGGTAAAATTATGACCCGGTGGGCCGGACACATCAATCCAAAAAAGGTTCTGCCGGAATATCCCCGCCCCCAGATGGTCCGAAGCGACTGGTGTAATCTGAATGGTTTGTGGGATTATGCCATTGTGGATAAAACTCAGCCCATGCCGGGACAATTTCAGGGTACAATCCTTGTTCCGTTTGCGGCTGAATCGGCGCTTTCCGGAGTCGGTAAGAAAGTCGGTGAGAAGAACAAACTGTGGTACCGCAGAACATTTACCGTCCCTGCGGCGTGGAAAAATAAAACTGTTCTTCTGCATTTTGGAGCGGTTGACTGGGATTGCGAGGTCTTCGTCAACGGCACGCTGCTGGGCAATCACCAGGGGGGCTATGATCCCTTCTGGTATGATAGTACCGATGCGCTGAAAGCGACAGGTCCGCAGGAGCTGGTGGTCAGTGTTCTGGATCCGACGAATAAAGGCAGGCAACCTGTTGGCAAACAATGTGATAATCCCCATGGGATATGGTACACCGCGGTGACCGGCATCTGGCAGACTGTCTGGCTTGAAGCGGTTCCCTTCACATATATTGATACCATGAAGATTATTCCGGATGTGGATAACCAGACGCTGACGGTGGTTGTGGAGGTGAACGGCGAACCTGAAGGGCTGTCCTATCATGCCGAAGCCAGGGCTTCAGGTTTTTTTGCTTCGGCCACCTCTTCGGAAAACAAGCTCGTGCTGGATATCATACATCAAAAACTGTGGTCGCCGGGTTCTCCCTTTCTCTATGACCTGAACGTGCAAATCAGAAAAGGAGACACCGTCATTGATGAAGTTGGCAGTTATTTTGGTATGCGCAAAATCAGTCTTGCCAAAGATGACCGGGGCATCATGCGAATTATGCTCAATAATCAGTTCCTGTTCCAGTACGGCCCGCTGGACCAGGGGTGGTGGCCGGATGGTCTGTATACCGCACCGAGCGATGAGGCACTGAAATCGGATGTGGCAGTGCTCAAAACTATTGGCATGAATATGCTGCGAAAGCATGGTAAAGTGGAACCAGCACGGCTGTATTACTGGTGCGATACGCTCGGCATCCTTGTCTGGCAGGATATGCCTGGAGGTGATTATAACAAGGTATTCCGGAGGCGAACAACTGAATCCGCCGCCTTGTTTGAGAAGGAATGGAAGAGTATTATCAAAGCGTTCTATAATCACCCCAGTATCGTCATGTGGATTCCCTTCAATGAAGGCTGGGGACAGTTTGATACAGCTCGAATCGTCACAATGACCGAAGATGCTGACCCGACCCGCTTAGTCAATAACGCAAGCGGGTGGACGGACAAAGGCGTTGGTGACGTGCATGATATTCATGCGTATCCCGGTCCGGAAATGCCGGATGTGGAAGAACAACGTGCTGCAGTGCTGGGTGAATTTGGCGGTCTTGGCCTTCCTGTTGCAGGGCATACCTGGCAGGAAGAAAAGAACTGGGGCTATCGCAGCTGCAAAAACAGCCAGGAGCTGACGGCGGCCTATGGGGAGTTACTGAACAGACTTCGTCCACTGGTTGCAAAGGGCCTTTCAGCTGCGGTCTATACACAGATAACGGATGTGGAAAGTGAGGTCAATGGCCTGATGACGTACGATCGCAAGGTAATCAAGATGGATGCTGACCGGCTGAAATCCAGTCATATAAGTTTGTATCAATAGATTGCAAATAGCGAAATGGACGTTGGCATAACGTCCTGTCCTGATAGAATTAGAGGAGCCCAAAATAAGGCCTTGTACATTACTGATTTCCAAGGCCATTTTTTAGTGACGAGGGTTGCCCCTGCAAGGTGCTACAGCTGGATTGACGCAGTACTCCACCGGTATTGCCTGTTTTAAAAAAAATTACCGGTTGATATGTACCACTTTTGCCGGGGGGAACCCGTTAAAGTAGGTGGATGAGGCATGGGAATAGGCCCCGATATTTTCTGAATAGACCAAATCCCCGATTTCAAGATCCGGAAGGTCTGCAGAGAGGGTAATTGTATCAAAGGCATCGCAGGTTGGTCCGAACACGGCTGAGATCTGGGTTTCACCATCCTGAAAAGACATGACCGGGTAGGTAACGTGGTCAAAAACCTGGCCCGAATAGGTGTGATAGACCCCGTCGTTGATATAATAGCAGGGCTTCCCGTCACGGAACGCCTTCCCGACCACTTTGGCAACCAGCATGCAGGCATTTGCCACCAGGAACCTTCCCGGTTCTGCGAGAATTTCCATATCGGGAGGGAACAAGCGCTTGATTTCGGCATCCAGTTTTTTAGCAAGCGTCCGGACGGATTTAACTTCCGGGTGATACTTGACAGGAAAACCGCCACCGATATCAAGAATCCTGATTTTCCGGCCCGTCCGTGTTTCTGTCTCTTTGATAATATCTGCAGACAACTGCAAAGCCTGCACATAATTCTCAAAATTGGTGCACTGGCTGCCTACATGGAAGCTTAGTCCTTCGACAACAAGACCCATGTCAAAAGCTTTGGCAATCAGATCAACAGCTTCTCCCGGGTGAGCCCCGAACTTTGACGAGAGTTCTACCATGGAACCGGTATTGGGAACCCGTATCCGCAGGACAAGGCCGGCATGGGGCGCATGCTGTTTGAGTTTTTTGAGTTCTTCGCTGTTATCGAATGTGACAAGCGGGTTGTATTGATCGAGGGCTTCAAGCGTTTCTATCGGTTTGATGGTATTTGCATAGATGATCTTATCCCAAATCCAGGCCTGCCGCTCTTTTTTTGGCATTTTTTTGATATTTTCATAGACAATCATGAATTCAGGCATGGATGCAACGTCAAAACTGGATCCCATCTCGTAGAGTGTTCTGACGATCTCGGGATTTGAATTTGCCTTTACTGCGTAATATACCTGGATTTTTGGCAGGACCTTTTTAAATTCCCGGTAATTCGAGCGGATTTTCTCATGGTCAATCACAAAGATGGGGGTACCCTCCTCGCGTGCCAGTTTCTGCAGCAGTTCCTTCCTCGCTTTCCCGATATGCGGGACCCCGTCATCATGTTCCTTTATGTTCGGTTCCTTTTTCATGAGTCTTTCCTACCATTATCAGTACAAGTGTGATTCATCGCACAAATAAGAAGTTTTTGAATTGCCAGACATCGTCATAGTCATAATGATTCTCCGCGTTCTCCTTGAAGTAAACCTTCCTGTTCTTCAACGGGGTCCAGTCTGAAGGACCTGAATAGAATTCACCCAGGTATGGCTTTGCAATATCCAGTACGCACTCATGGGGCAGATCATCAGGAAGGCAGAAACCCTTCTTCGGGTTTTCTATCATCCACATAACGGCAGTAACTACTCCGAGCCCGACCTGGACCGTGGTTGCATTCTGGCCGGGAGCAAGGGTCTTTGCCTCTTCAATCGACAGGATACTGCCTGTCCACCAGGAATTGTAGGGATGACCCATAAGGAGGGCCCCCAGAATATCTGATCCGGAAATAATCTCCCTGTCGTTCAGAATCCGTAGTTTTGGCTGCAATTCGTAATTTCTTCCCCGCAGCTCATGGAGTGAAGCAATTGTCGCATCACAGGGTAAATAGGCGTAATGAACGGTCGGCCGGTAGATGGCCACACCATCCTTCCAGACCGTCCACCGGTCTGATATACCAAATGCCTCGCCGTGACGGATGACCATACCGACGATTTCATGATGAGGAAGCCAGGACCGGACCCAGGTATTGATGCCCATCCGTGCGAGCAGAATCTCGTTTTTCGGCCCAACGGGAGGTACATACGCCTGTTCGGGAAGTTCTTTTTCGTGCGTCCCCCACCCAATCTCCGCCGGAGCGGTGCCTTCTTCCCTGAGTCCTTCAATACACCAGGTTCCCACAAACTCATCGACAGTTTTAGGTGACCGGGAGATCTGGGTGTCTCTTTCTGAACAGTGAATAACTTTTATACCGGTCTCCATGGCAAGCGCAGCAAAATTCTTATTGCGGATATGATCTTCCACGAGGTCCGGTTCCGGCGCGATATCATCGGCAATCATCTGGCGCGCGATATCAACAAGTCCCTGGCGGGCAAAGTGTGAGATAAGGCCGGGATTTGCTCCGTGATCAACGACAGACGTGGCACCATCATGCCAGTCTTTTGTCAGTTCATGCAGCCTCATCTGCCGGTAATACAGGGTTTTTTCATAGGGGCTTGCGGTAAACTTTTCCGCGTCAGGATCCCAGGCTTCCACGGATGTATTCACGTACAGGACAGTATGATCATGGCACCACTGCACCAGCTCACAGCAATCGATATTCCAGGCAAGATCAATCAACAGACCTCCCGGTGAAAGATAATCAGACAGAACCCGGTCAAGGTTATCCGGTGTGACTTTTCTCTTGAAAAACCGGAGCCCCCCGGATGTCCACGCTTTCAGATCCTGCGCTTTATCCTTAAAATCAATTATTGTGATATTTTCAAGTGGTATCGTTACATGCCTGAGCAGGATTGGAAGCGTACATTTTGCTACCGCACCATATCCGATGATTAATACCTTGTTGTTAAACTCCACTCAAACCTCCGAATCACCTCTGCTGAATTATGAAATATTCTGGTGATGTTTTTATTACTATTACATGAAGACGTCAGGAGAAAAATTTGTCGCAG
>DATMWO010000053.1:0-2085 GCA_035562475.1 Methanoregula sp. | reverse complement strand
GAACAGCATTCTTCCCCTTCCTTCAAGATAGTTCTTGATCCCTGCCATCTCACCAATGAAGGTCTTGCCGCTTGCCGTCGCGGCAACCACCAGCAGGTCCTTACCGTGCAGAAGACCTGCTTCCACCGCTAGCTGCTGGGCCGGCATGAGCTGGGAAACACCGCTTGCTTCAACAAACTGCCTCGGGAGGGGCAGCTCCCCGATTGCTGCAGTTGTCATGACCGGGTGCGGCTCGAGCCGGTCATAGAGCGCCGCTTTCATGGTAAGCTTGTCGGGCTGCAGCGTCGCTAATACACGGTCAAGATTGCGGAACGTGAGGAGCAGGTTCTCAAGGTGAGCATACCCTTCGAGACCCAGCCTGCCCATGTGGGAAACTTCACGGCGCAGCTCACGCTTCCCGCACTCGAGACATATCTTCTCACCTTTACCAAACGTGACAGAATTTTCCTCATTTAACTGGGTGAAACGCTCGTCCAGCAGGCACATGCGGCAGGCGTCAACAAAACCAGCTTTGATCTGAAAATCTCCAAGAAATGTTGTAAATTGCGGATCAGGTTTGACCAGACGGACATCTGCCTCACGGAGCCGCGCAATCAGTTCCTTTGAAGGTGTATGTCGGTACTCTTTCTTGGTGCCCCACCTGAGCCGGTACTTTGTCGGGCGCGGTCCCCGAGGGGTCTCCGTCAGATCAACAAACCCGGCACCCAGCACATGCCTGCCATCATACAGGAGAAGTTTATAACTGCCACCTTTCTGAGGCTGAACAAGGATCTTCATGGTGAGATCAGGTCATGGATCACGTACGAGAGTTCCACGCTCTCCAGTCTCTTTAAAAAGTCCGTGAACTCCTCGTCAACGATGACAATTACACAATCAATTCCGTGGAATGCTGCCTCAATGACGCCTTCCCGTGCACCAAAGAACATATCGGGTTTTTTCCCTGCTTTTATCAGCGCGATATATGCCTCAAGACCCACTGCTGCGACGATGCCGGCACCGCCAATGACGTCCAGTAGCTTGTCCCGTTTGATCTTTTTGGAACCCCCGTGCAGGATCCGCGGTACTTTGCACACGTGAATCATCCCTTCCTTGTGATCGATGATCCCATTTAACCGTGCAACACCGACATCCTCATCTTTTTTTGCATCAGCAATGACCGTCCCGGTTGCGACAAGTGGCTTTTTTCCCGCATAGAGGAATCCGGCATTCATATATACGCCGACCTGATCTTCTTTTTTTAAGTCCTCGGCAGCAATGGCTGTCCAGACCGAGACCTGCTGGATGATATCACGCCTGATGTGCCGTGCATAGGATTCGAGCGACTCGGCATTTTCCAGTACCCATTCGATACCTGCCTTGGTCACCTCGTAATTGCCCCTTCCGCTTGCAGAGACCTTCCCTTCATCCACGAGTTCGCGGATATACTCTGAGATTGCCTGAGGGGTAACACCCAGTTTTTCTGCAATCTCCTGCTGCCGGACTGCAGGCTGGTGCTCAGCAATCTCTACAAGAATCTGGAGTCGCGACACCTCACGTTTGCTTCGCAAAATAGAATAAAGTGGATCCTTAGCGCCCAGTGTCAAGCAGCACCAGTCCCTGTCCCTTGACATCCATGTGAATGATCCGTTTGGCAAGTCCTTTGATAAAGACGGGACTGACACTGAATTTCCGGGAGAGGTCATTGATGGAACTGTTGCCCTTGCCGAGTTCTCCTTCAATCTTCTCCACGACTTCACGGAGGTTCTCATCATTGGAAAGCGAGATGTATAAAATATCGGAGAGGTCCGAAAGATTGCACTGGAAGTTCGCACGGAACTTGTTGTAGGTTGAACGGAACTCTTTTTGCGGTTTTGCACCGGGTTTTGGCATCCGCCACTGTTCTTCCACAAGGTTCCCCTTCTTTAAAATCTGGAGACACAGGGGAATACTATCATTATTGACGTATGTACGGATCTCATCTTCAGTCATCCAAGATTTGTTCAATAGTTCATAGACCTTTTTAAAAGATGGGTCGTTGAATGTCATCAGGAGAGGAACAAGCTCAACGGGATCGTTTACAATTCGAATATGGCCCGGCACGATAAA